>JAAZLA010000222.1 GCA_012799545.1 Treponema sp. | reverse complement strand
ATATAGTTAAAGTCGCGTTCCATAAGACTTGAATCAAATTTTTTGAGTAAAAAATAAAAATCAAAGGTGCAAAAAGATTGAAAAAGCATAAGCTTGGTATACAGAGCATCAATTTTTTGTATTTTTTGGATATCGAATTCTTGAGAAAGAGTCTCAAGGTCAGTTTGTATTTTTTTCTTAAGTTCATTTGGAGGCATTGTTTGTGCAAGTGCAAGGATAGCTTGTTCATTTAAAAACTCGATGAGTTCTCTTTGTTTTTCATTCATAACAAAGTCAATAACCGCATGTTTGAAGGCATTTGGGTTTTGTGTGCTTTCAAACATTACCTGTGCCGCACCAATGTTTTTGTATATTTCATAAAAAAACTTAGCAAGTCCCACTTGGGCATCTCCAGAGGAGTGTTTATAAAACTTAAACTTACTTTTGTTTACTTCTTTTGCTATACTACGCAAAATGCGCTTTTTTTCTGCCTCGGGGTCAAAAGAGCCCAGTATAGCAGAAATGAGTCTTTGAAAAAAATTACCGGAATTGTCAGGTTGAGCCATACCATAATAATGATGGAAAAAGGCGCTATTGTCAAGGTTTATATGAAAAAAGCCCCAAAGACTCTGTCTTAAGGGCTTTTTTTATTTATTGTATTGTTTAAATTTATCGTAAATACAGGACATTTGTAGGACAAGCTTCGACACAGTCATTACAGCTTGTGCATTTTTCATAGTCAACAACTGGAATACCATCAACGAGGTGAATCGCATCGTATTTGCACGCACGCACGCATTTACCACACTTAAAACAACCGACGCTACAGTTTTTTAGGATTTGTGGTATCATTTTGTTTCGGTTATTACAGCGAGCAAAGGCACCTTTATCTGTTTTATTGAAGTGTACTAAGAGTTTTTGTGGGCATTCTATGATACACATACCGCAACCTGTACACTTTGTCTCATCGACATGGGGAAGACCATCGTCTCCCATGTGAATTGCATCGAAGAGGCAAACAGTAACACAGTCGCCAAAACCTTGGCAAGCCCATTCACAAACTTTTATGCCATTTGTGCCGATGAGGGCAGAACGACAGGTGCTTACTCCTGTGTAATTGCCTTTTGCAACAGCGTGGTCCTTACTTCCTTGGCAGGCAAGGACAGCGACTGTTTCAAGGGCATCAGCGCTTACACCCATTATTGCGCAAACCTTATCTGCGGTATCTTTACCCCCAGCGGTACAGCCAGATGGGTTCGCTTCACCTGCGGCAACGGCTTCGGCAAAGGCATCACAACCAGGATAGCCACAACCACCACAGTTTGCACCAGGTAGGCTGTCTCTGATAAGCATGATTTTGGGGTCTACTTCTACAAAAAATACCTTTTTGAAAAAGCCCAATAAAAAGCCAAGTAGCAAGGCGAGTGTTGCAGATACAGCTAATGTATATAAGACAGTTATCATCTTTTTTTCCTTATTTTATGAGGCCTGAAAAGCCGCTAAAAGCCATTGAAAGCAAGCCTGCCGCTACGAAGAGCACAGGTGTTCCCTTTATAAATGCAGGTATTTTTGCAAGTTTTACTTTTTGTCGTATACCAGCCATAAGCACCATTGCGAGTAAAAAACCCACTGCTGTTCCAAGAGAATATACAATGGATTCTAAGAAGTTGTATCCCTTGCTAATGCTGTTTAAGGTAACCGCGAGGATTGCACAGTTTGTTGTTATCAAGGCAAGATAGACTCCCATTGAACTATAGAGCGCTGGAGCTGATTTTTTTAGGTAATACTCTACAAGCTGCACGAGGGATGCGATAACCAAGATAAATACAAGGGTTTGTAAAAACGCAAGATCAAGGGGGAGTAAGACAAAGTGATAGAGGGGATAGGTTACAACCGTTGCCAAAACCATGACAAAGGAAGTTGCCACACCCATACCATTTGATTTATGCACATCAGCAGTCATACCAATAAAGGGACAGAGCGCTAGAAACTGGATAAAAACAACGTTATCTATAAGTGCAGATGATAAAAATATTTTTAAGTATTCGTTCATTTTTGTTCTCCTTTGTTTTTCTCATAGGCGACTCGTATCAGTCTTGTTACTGCAATAAAAATCGCAAAGACAAAGAAGCCTCCAGGAGCGCCAGTGAAAAAACCAATAGTGTATTGCTCGGGAATAAGCGTCATGCCTATGAAGGTACCGTTTCCGAAAAGCTCGCGTACGATGGAAATGCCGGTGAGAACCCAAAGATAGCCAAAACCCATGCCGAGTGCATCGGCGGCAGATTCTGCCACAGTTCGTTTTGAAGCAAAGGATTCAACTCGTCCCATGATGATACAGTTTACAACGATGAGTGGGATAAAAACACCAAGCGCTTTTGCTAGGTCAGGCATATAGGCCTTCATAAGAAGCTCAACAATGGTTACAAAGGTTGCTATGATGATGATGAATACAGGAATTCGTATAGAATCGGGAATGAGTTTTCGTAGTAGAGAAATAAGCACTTCACTCATGAGGAGTACAAAGGTAAGAGCGAGACCCATACCAAGTCCGTTTTCAAAGCTCGTGGTAACGGCTAGCGAAGAACAGAGCCCTATCATTAAAAAGAGGAGCGGATTTTCTTTTACTAAGCCATTTTTAAAAAGCTGCCAATATTTTTTCATTACTGAGCCCCCTCTGTTATTGCTTTTTTACCAGATTCTATTGCTGCATTGAGGATTTTGACAATTCCCCGTGAGGTAATCGTTGAACCAGAAATAGCATCGACGTTTGTCCCTAAGGCAAGCGTTTCATCAATTGCTTTATCAATAAATTGGTCTTTAAATGCAGGTTCCTTTGCTTTTTGACCAAATCCAGGTGTATCGGTTAATTCTAAAAACTCTATGCTCGTCATAGTGCTTTCTGTGGTAATTCCCACAAGAATTGTTGCATCATGATATGTTGCACCACTTGCTTTTATAACCGAACCAATAATTGCCTCATCTGCTTTTGCAAGATAAACCGCATCGATGCTAACATCGTCAATCGATGGAAAGAGATTTGTATCGAGCTCCTCGAAAGAGTCTGCTTGTGCAAAGACAATTTTGAGTCCTTCGTTTAATTCTTTATCTTTTGCACTTGCTATCGTATCCTTCGTCAGGTTGTTTACGAAGGCAAGGGTTACGCAAGCAATGGAGGTATAAAGGGCCAATATGAGCCCTAGTTTAATCATTTGTTTCATTTTTTAGCCACCTTTTTTGAAGGTTTAATGTATCCGTATTTTTGGGGGATGAGTTTGTTTAAGAAGGGAGTGATGGCGTTCATGATGAGGATACTAAACATAACTCCTTCGGGATAGCCACCAAATTGACGGATTAAAAAGGTTATAAGACCAGCACCAAAGCCAAAGACGAGTCTTCCTTTTTTTGTTACTGGACTTGTTGCATAGTCTGTTGCCATAAAAACAGCACCGAACAAGAGTCCGCCAGAGAGCATCGCCATAAGAACGTCGCTACCTGCCAAGAAACTTGCAAGAGCTACTGTTGCCACCATAGCGAGGGGAGCTCGCCAGTCGATAACCTTGGTAACAGCGAGAAATACAAAGGCTAGCAGTATGAGTGCAATGCTTGACTCACCTATACAACCAGCTCTATTGCCAATAAAAAAGTCAAAATATGTTTTTGAATCGACAATGAGTGAGCTCGATGAAAGGGCGGTTGCACTGGTAACTTCGTCAATTATACCACCTGTTGCGCTTGTTACTGTTTCTACGAGTGATTGCGCTGTTCGTGGTAGCGGCCATGTACCCATAGCTGCAGGAAAACTGACAAAGAGAAAGGCTCTTCCTGTTAATGCAGGGTTAAATACGTTTGCACCTATGCCACCAAAAAAAGCTTTTGCAACAATCATCGCAAAGGCTGCTCCGAGAACAGTCATCCAGAGCGGGAGTTGCGGTGGTAAAACAAGGGCAAGCATAATCCCTGACACAATTGCTGAGCCGTCTTTTATTAAGAGCGTTTGTTTTGTAAGGACTTGAAAAAGCGCTTCGAAAACAAGGCAGGAGACAACTGCTACGCTAATAGTAAGTAGGGCAGGTAAACCAAAGAGGTAGACGCCGTAGATACAAAGGGGAATTAAGCTGAGTATTACCAAAAACATTATTTTTTGACTTGTTTCAGGTCCTGTGATATGAGGGCTTGGACTTATATAGAGTTCATTTGAGGTCTTTACTTTTGCCATTACTTATCTCCTCCACAACCGCAGTCTGCTTCCATAACTTTTCCACAGTCTGCAAGATTTTTTTCTTGAATTTGAAGCTCTTGAGCGATTTCACTTCGTCTTATTTGCTTTCCGGTACGTATTCTTTGGATGAGCTGCACGTGCGCAGGGCAAACGTAAACGCAGGAACCGCATTCAACACAGTCCATAAGCCCGTAGCGAAGTGCTTCAGCCATATTTCCCGCAGCGAGTTCTTTTACAATCATCACGGGGGTAATTCTGCATGAACAGACATCTATACAGCGTCCGCAGCTAATGCATTGACTTTCTGTTGTAAGGTCCGTTTCTTTTTTATTCAAAAAGAGGATTCCTGATGTGTTTTTTGCAATAGGGAAGGAGGTGTTTGGAAGGGAAACTCCCATCATGGGGCCACCAGAAAGTATTTTTACCAAGTCTTCTTTGAGGCTAATTGTTTCTGGAATTAAATCTGCAAGGACAGTACCAATAGGAACTACAATGTTTTTTGGGTTTTCGCATGCAGCACCCGAGATAGTCAAAGGTCTATCGATGAGCGGTTTTCCTAGCCTAAATGCATCGGATATAGCACAAAGCGTATTTACGTTTAAAACGACACAACCGATATCTGCTGGTATACCACAACTCGGCACCTCTTTTTTGAGAACAGCTTTTATTAGGCTTTTTTCTCCACCTTGAGGGTATTTTGTTTTTGTGAGTACAAGAGAGATTTCGGTATTTCCTGATTTTTCGATAGCTTCATTGAGTATAGGTAGAAGATGTTTTTTATTGTCTTCTATAGCGAGTAAAGCTTTTGGAGCACCAACAATCTTTGTTGCAATGGCTAAGCCATCTATAATGTTTGTTGCTCGCTCTTGCATAGTCATGTCGTCAATTGTGAGGTAGGGCTCGCATTCAGCTCCGTTTGCAATGACAACAGATATAGGCTTTTCTTTTGGGGGAGAAAGTTTTACGTGAGTTGGAAAAGCCGCCCCACCCATACCTACAATACCTGCTTCTCGTACACGTTCTAGAGCTTCTGTTTTGGAACAGGTAAAAGGGTCGAGCTTAGGCATAAAGCTTTCTATGTTTTGGCCATCACCTTCGATAATGATACATTGACCAGTAGAGCCGTCGGCAAGGAGTTTTGTTTCTATTTTTTTTACCTTACCGGAAATAGATGAATGGACAGGAGCAGAAAGACAATCGGTATTATCTGCTATTTTTTGTCCGCGAGTGACTGTATCGCCGACAGAAACTAAAAGTTCGTTAGGTTTGCCTCCCATTGTAAGGGGAATGCTTACCATATTTGTTGAAGGATAAACAGATTCAATAGCCTTGTTTGCTGTAAATCCTTTCTTCTCTGGCGGATGAACACCGCCTTTAAAAGTGTGCATTTTCATAGGGTTATGATATGAGTTAGCAATTATTAAGTCAATAGAAACGAGCCTTAATTATAGATAAAATTTTATTGACAAAAGGTTTTATTTTTTTGTGCTAGATTTTAATCTACTTCATTGGTAAAATAAAACTATGTACAATTCGGGAGGTTTTTTACATGAAAAAAAGTATACTTTTTTTTCTCGTATTTAGTATCAGCACTGTATTAATCAGTGCATATAATCCACCACCTAGTGGTGAGTTGCTTCATCAATTCTCATCATCAGAGCTTTTATCAGGTGGTTCTCTTTCAACAGGTGGCGCCTTCAAAAATGTTCGACCAGAGAGTATCGGGATAAACCCCTCACTCATTGCGGGCGAACAACGTTGGGTCGTTGACCTTGGCTATACTGCATTTATTGGTACAAATGACCTAGAAGGATTCGGTTCTGCCTTTCTTGCGGGCTTTATTATCCCTTCTCGTTACGGAAATCTTGCCCTTACAATGGATGGGCTTTTTACAAACGATCTTGAAAAACCACATTTAGGCAACTCCCTTTTGCTTGATGCAGCTTTTGCAAAAGATTTAACCGACGATTTGTATCTTGGTATTGGCATGAAGGGAGGTTTTGGTCCAGAAGGCGATTGGGCTCTTGCGGGAGATGTTGGCTTTTGGTATCGCATAAAAAATCTTCGTTTTGTACCCTTTTTAAAAGATATTCGATGGGCTTTTTCTCTAACCAATATGGGAAAATCTTTTCTTGCAAGTGAAGTTGGCATAATAGAAGGCAAGGAAGTAAGCGCATCACCGAGCCTTTTTACCCCAAAAATAGGACTTGCAGGTACCTTATTTTCGACGAAATATATTGAAGGTGGTATGGGGATAGATTTTTCCTTTCCCATCTTCCAAAACCTCATAGCAGATATTGCCTTTGAATTTCTTGTTGCAAATGTTTTTCGTATAAAAGCAGGATGGGATATGAATCTACGAGAAGTGATAGCTGGTCATGGACCTTCATTACCGAGTCTTTCATTGAGCTATACGTTTAATTTTTCTACAAAAGAGCTTGATTTCATGGAAAAACATGGCTGGCAAGAAAATGAAATGCTTGTTAGCACAGCGTATAAAAATCTCTATAAAGATGTGCACCTCGCTTCAGGGGGACTTTTATTGTTTTTAGGACAAAAAGACTTTGAAGCACCCGTAATATCACTTTGGGGGGAAGAATAATGAAAAAAAATCATTTAATAGGAACACTTCTTTTTTTAATTCTTTTTTCGCCGTTATTTTCGCAAGCTAAAACAGTTTATATATCGCCAAATAATGACGGTATACAAGATGAACTTGCGATTCCCTTATCGATTAAGGATAAGCGATATATTAGCGAGTGGAATCTCATTATTTTAGATAGTGAAAACACTATAGTGCGAACGATTGGAAATAAACACGCAAGAGAAACAAACGCAACAAGTGTCTTTCAATCCTTGTTTGCAGAAAAAGGGTTTAAATCTTTTTGGGCAAATCTAAAAAAACTTTTTGCTCCCAAAAAAGGAATTGAGGTCCCAGAAGTCGTTGTTTGGAATGGCTTTCTCGATAGTGGAGAAGTTGCACCAGATGGAAATTATTCTTATTATTTTACAGCAAAGGACGACAATGGAAATGAGGCAAAGACGAGCATGTATAGCGTCGTTGTTGACAATACGCCTCCTGCTATTGCGCTTCTGCAACCAAAAGACGAGGCAAAAATATTTGGCTCAAATCTTCGAAATGTTATTAAAATAGAACAAGATGGTTCGAGTGAAGATTTATGGGAAGCAGAAATAAAAGATGCTTCGGGAAATAGCGTAAAAAGCTATACCTGGAAAAATGACAGCCCAAAAACAATCGAATGGGATGCGCGCAACAATGCAGGCGACCTTGTTGCTGATGGTGTGTATAGCTATGCAATTACTGCTACTGATCGCGCAGGCAATAAGAGCGAAAAAGCAGAAGTCTTAAATATTATTTATGATGCTCTTCCACGTTCTGTAAATCTTACTGTTCTTGGTAGCCCCTTTTCCCCAAATGCGGATGGTATTCAAGATAGCCTTCGTTTCGAGCCGAGCATTCCAAATGCCAGTGGCTTACTGTCATGGACTATCGATATTATTTCTCCAAATCAAGAAAGCAAAATCTATAAGCGTTTTGAAGGAAAAACGACGCCACAGGCTTTTAGTTTTGATGGAAAAAGTGAAGCTGGCTCTGTACTCGGCGATGGCGAGTATCAAGCTCTTTTTCAAGCAAACTTTAACAACGGGCAAATAGCAAAGATGAGTCGAAATTTTATTATCGACACAAAGGCACCTCAGGCAAGCCTTGTTTTAGAAACGCCTATTTTCTCACCTGATGGAGATGGTAATCTCGACCTGGCAATTATAGCGCAAAGTGTTTCGAAAGAAAAAAACTGGCAGGCTGAAATCCTCGATGCCAACCGAAAAAAAGTGCGTAGTTATAGTTTTGGTGACAATCCACCGGAAAAAGTACAGTGGGATGGGCTTCGCGACGATGGAAGTCTTGCAGAAGATGGCTTGTATAGCTATAAACTCATTGCAACTGACGATGCGGGAAATACCGGATTTGCCGAAACAAAGCTTTTTGAGCTAAATACCGGTACGACCGAAGTTATTTTAACCGTGCAAAACCCTGCATTCTCCCCAAATAAAGATGGCGTAAATGATGTACTTGTTTTAACACCTGTTGTAAAAACAAAGAGTGAAATTGTAGAATATCGTTTAGACATCTTCAATGAAAGAGGGGAAAGCGTCAAAAGCTTTGCGGATAAAAAAGCGCTTCCACGCAATTTTCAGTGGGATGGACTTGACGATAATGGAAGTCTCTGCCCTGACGCTCTGTATACCGCGCAGCTAGAAACAGTTTCTAAAAACGGAAGTGAGGCAAAAACCCTCTCTCAACCAATTACATTGGACACGCAGTATCCTACTTTGGAACTTTCAGCGGACTATCTTGTCTTTTCACCAAACGGCGATGGAAAGAAAGACATTCTTCCTATTAAAATAGCGGGAAGTGAGGAAAACCAGTGGATAGCTGAAATCAAAAACCAAGCAAAAACCACGGTAAAAAAAATTACATGGCAAGGCTCTCCTGCTTCTTTTGATTGGGATGGAAAAGATGAAAACAATAATATCGTTGCCGATGGTAATTATTCCCTTCT
>JAAZLA010000039.1 GCA_012799545.1 Treponema sp. | reverse complement strand
TTGCATAGCTATTTGATGTTTCCTCTTTTAAGCATAGAAAAAATACAACAGAGGCAAAGTCGAGTCCAGTTTTTTTACGATGATTCTTTTTTACGCTCCGCTATCCAATTACATTTGCGAGAAATTTTTGATATAGAACGCTTAACTTCTCGCATTGTTATGCAAAAAGCACATGCAAAGGACCTCGTCGCTTTGAAAAAAAGTCTTATGGCTTGGTATAAGATACGAGAGCTCCTGAAAGAAAAAGAATTTATCTCCTTTGATACGCTCAAGGCAAAAGAAATAATTGAAACAATCGATAAAGCAATTCTCGATGAACCGAGTACCAGTTTTACTGAAGGCTCTCTTATAAAAACAGCTTGGTCAAAAGAGCTTGATGAATTGCATCTTCTACAAAAAAATTTTAAGTCAATTTTAAAAGACTACACCGAAGAAGAAAAAAATGCAACGGGCATACAAAATCTAAAAGTACGCTATAACAGAAATATGGGTTACTATATAGAAGTAACAAAGGGAAAACTTTCATCGGTTCCAAGCCATTTTATTTTACGGCGTGCATTGGTAAATGCTGATCGCTATACAACAGAGCGCTTACAAGAACTTGAGACAAAACTTTTAAGTGCTGATGAAACAATTATCGCCCTTGAACAAAGTTTGTTTTTTGAGCTACGTGAAAACCTTGCAAAGGAGCATAGTTATTTATTTTCAATTGCAAAAGATATTGCGCTCATAGACGTTTCAGCTTGCTTAGCCGAAGCAGCAAGCGAGCAAAACTGGACTTGCCCCGAGATTCTTGCAACAAGGGAATTGGAAATAATCGAAGGACGCCACCCTGTGGTAGAATTTCATATGCAGGATGGAAGCTTTATACCAAACTCTCTCGATTTAAACGAAAAACCTTTTGCACTCATCACAGGTCCAAACATGGCAGGGAAGAGTACGTATTTGAGACAAACAGCACTCATTGTTTTGCTTGCACAAATTGGCTCCTTTGTTCCCGCGACTAAGGCCCGCATAGGCATCGTGGATAAAATTTTTTGTCGAGTTGGTTCCTCTGATAATCTTGCACGAGGTGAGTCAAGCTTTTTGGTAGAGATGACAGAGACAAGCCAAATCGTTCGGGGAGCGACAAAAAATAGTTTAGTTATAATGGATGAAGTAGGGCGCGGTACCTCGACCGAAGACGGGCTTTCTCTTGCCTGGGCTATTTCTGAATATATCTTGAATAAGATACAATGCAAAACACTCTTTGCAACCCACTATCATGAGCTAACAAGACTGACACATTCACTCTTGCAACTTCTTTGCCTAGAGGTTCTTGAAACAGAAGAAAAAATTATCTTTTTGAAAAAAATAAAAGAAGGAGCTGCAGAAAATTCGTACGGTATACATGTTGCAAAACTTGCAGGACTTCCCTTGTCCATTATTGACAGAGCAAATGAAATACTTAGCTCCTTGCAAAAAACAGCACCCTATACCGATTTAGAAATCCCTGAGATCCAAGAAAAAAAAGAGACAAAGCGAGAAGTGCAAAACTTTTTGTTTAGCCAAGAAGAACTTGTTATAGATGCAATTCTCTCCCTCGATCCAAATAATCTCACGCCGCTTGAAGCCTTACAATCGATTGCACAATGGAAAAAAAACTTGACTGCGAAGGATAGCTAAAAACCTAAGTTGTACTTAGATTTTTAGCTACCCTTTTATGCAACCGTATTATAAAATAAACCCATCGGATGTTTTTTGTAGTGCATCACCGAGTTCTTTGTTTTTATCAGATAAAGATGCAACCGATAGTATCGCTGTGTTTATTTTTTCTATATTTTCTTTCATCGAACTAGAGCTTGTGTTTAAGTGTACTGCTATGTTTTGTAGCCTTTCCATTTCGGTTAAAATCATACCAGCACCACTCGACATTTCAGTTGACCCAGAAAGAATTTCTTGCGTAATATTTTGTATTTTTTTAAGCGCCTCTAATACTTGGTTCGAGCCTTCTGTTTGCTCCTTCATTGCGGAGTCTGTTTCATCGATAAACTGAAGTACAGAAGTAACTTGACTCGTGATTGTGTCAAAGGCCTT
>JAAZLA010000221.1 GCA_012799545.1 Treponema sp. | reverse complement strand
CCTTTGTATGTTGACTCCCATGCACCAGCGATAAAAATTCTTTCTGAGGGCAGTGTTTCTTTTGATTTTGAAGAAGAGCTAGTAGTAACGGAAGTGTTACACGATGAGTTTTTTATTCTTAATTTAGAAGGTTTTATAGAAGAAAAGACCTTTGAAAAAAACGGTCTTGCGTATTGGGCTTATGAAAAACACTATATCTCGGGAGACACTATGGATGAATCTTTAGAGATTGTTGATTTAATACAAAATACTGTTGGAAATTACTGGGTTATAGAAGATACATTAAAAGAAAAAGGCAGATATAAGTATGTGCTTACAGCGAAAGACCTTTCTGGTAATAGTAGTTCTGTCGTTTACAGTATTTTATTGAAATAAAATTTTGATAGATTTTAGAAATAACTCATTATTTTCTATGTCGGCTTCAAGTGCAGGTACAAAACAATTTTCAGCTTGCCTGATTTGTTTTTTTATAAAATCGTTGAAGACATTTTTAGAAATTGATTCTATATTCACGGGGAGATGGTTCCTTTTGCTTGCGATATTGAAAGCAACTTCCGGAATCAGTAGATAATCTTGGGCAGAACGAATTTTTTCATTGTGTAAATCACTTGTTCTTTGTGGAAAAACTAAATAACTAAAGTCGGAGCTAATTGTTTTTCCCAAGCTTGCAATTGAAACAGCAAGTCTTTGCTCTACGGAGAAAGAAGCAAGGTCTGAAGCATTTATTAGTACGTTTTTTTTACTGTTTTTAAAGAAATAAGGAATAATTTCGCTTTTTTGATAATTAATACTTGTTTTATCAATGCGTAAGTAGGCAAGTAAAGATGGTAGTGTAGATAAAAGGTTTTCTTCTTCCATTGAGCTTAAGTAGGGATAAAAAGTTGTTCGGCAAAAGGAAATAAACTTTTTTTTATCTTCTTCTTTTTGTAGGGGAATAAGCAAGGTGTTTTTTTCACCATCTTCTGTTTCACTGTTTTTATATATTTGTACTAAAGGGTTCATTGTAAAAGGAAGGACATAGGTGTTCTCAGAAGAAGGATATGTAGAAAAAAACGTTTTCTGTATGACAGTTGGGGTAGATTCTAAAACTTTTTGCGGATTATAAAGAGGCGTGAGCAGATCTGTTTCGATTATATCTGCGATGGGAAAATCAGAGCTTAAAGGTACTTCTATCCATAAAATATTTAGGGCATCTGCCTTTTTGATGTAGTCATGTAAATCCGCATTTGTTGTGTATGTTTTTATCGAAAGGTCTGAAACGTCGAGAGCCCTAGCTAGCTGGCTTAAATACGGAACCCAAGATTCTACATAGCCGCCCTCATTTGGCAATACAATATAAGCAGACCTATCTCTTAGCTTCCCTGATAATTCCAAATAAAATATTATTGAAACTAATAAAAGTGAGGTAAAGAATAATCCAAAAACAAAAATACGTACAGCTCGCTTCGCCTTCATACACTACAGTATAACACTTTAGTCAAAAATGTCTATTGCACTCTTCTTATGTGCCGATACTATATTGAATAGTTTATAAGGATTTCATAAAATTGGGCCTATATGGGCTTGAAACTAAATGCATTTCCTACTATTTTAAACGATATGGCAGTGCAACTAAAAAAGCGAACAGCCTTTGGGCCAGCTGTTTTTTATAAAAAAACCTTAGCAATCGCTCTTCCAGTAATGGCTCAATTATTGATACAAAACTTTGTTTCTCTTATCGACAATTTTATGGTCGCTGGACTTGGCGATATAAAAATGTCTGGTGTAAATATCGCAGGGCAAATAAACTTTGTATTTATGGTTTTTGTAAATACAATGCTTGTAGCAGGTGGCATTTTTATTGCACAATACAATGGGGCCAAAAACCATGAAGGCATGAAACAAGCCTATCGCTTTAAACTCGTCATGGGACTTGTCGCTTCTATTTTATATGTAATTCTTACAAATACCTTAACTGCTCCCATTTTATCTTTGATGGTGCGGGGGAATAAAGAAAGCGTTGCAATTGTCGCTGAAGGTGTCACATATATGCGCGCTGTTTCATGGTCATGGATACCGATGGCGGTTTCGATGGCGATAGGTTCATCCTTGCGAGAAATAGGGCGAGTTAAACCACCCCTTGTTATGTCTATTATTGCTACGCTCATAAATACTTTTTTTAACTGGGTGCTTATTTATGGGAAATTTGGCTTCCCTCGCTTAGAAGTGCAGGGTGCAGCTATGGCGACAAATATTGCACGAATTGTCGAAATGTTTTTGTTTTTGCTCTATATCAAAAAAACAAATCCTCCCTTCTATTCAAAAATTCGTGATATATTCAAAATACGATTGAGACTCTTTTTTGATATATTGAAAAAATCAAGCTTTATCTTGGTCTCTGAAATGGCATGGGTTATCTCCGAAACGGTAACAACCGCTTTATACAATAGTCGCGGTGGAGCAGAAATTGTTTCAGGAATGGCTGCTGGCTTTGCTATTGCAAATTTGTTTTTTATTAGTTTTAGTGGAATACATACCGCAACGAGCGTTATTATAGGTTCGACTTTAGGGGCAAACCGTCTTGATGAAGCACGGGATCAAAAAAACTGGATTATAAATGGCTCTGGGCTTTTCGGTTTTTTTGCCACCTTCCTTGGGCTTGCAACTATCTTTATTATTCCGGTGGTGTTTTCAAACCTCAGCCCCGAGGCGCGTTTGGTGACCAAGCAAATGGTTTTTGTACTTGCGCTTTTTATGCCTGCTTGGTGCTATATCAATGCACAGTTTGCAGTTTCACGAACAGGCGGTGATACCCTTATGGGTGTTGTAGTCGATTTATTTACGAGTTTTGTAATTGCTATCCCTGCAATGTTTTACATGGCTTTGAGAACTCCACTAGGGCCGGTTCTCATGTTTGCAATCGTAAAATCGGTTGATTTTTTGAAAATAGCCATAGCAGCCTATTGGCTTAAAAAAGAACGGTGGGTAAAAAACCTTGCCCTTGACAACTAAATAAAGACTTATTAAGGTTATATAGGTTTTTTTTATTTTATGATAAAATAAGTTCGGCTTAAAAAAGTTGTTTTTTATATACGATTAGGAGATTATAATATGAAGGGAATTCCTTTAGGAGAGAGATACAAACATTTATTTGGCGCCTTGCAAGCAAAGACAAAGGCACCGGCTGTTATTACTGAGGAAAATGTATTTCAAAAAGGGAATGATGCTATATTGCCCATCGTTGACGGAATGTTAGATGAAAATTTTCTAGAGGGTTCACGGCTTGAAGGCTTGGAACATTTTGAAAATTTTTTAAACTTAGTTAAAGAGGGAAAGCGTGGGCTCATCCTCATGGAACATTATAGCAACTTAGATTTACCTGCGCTCATTTATTTGTTACGAAAAGATGCAGGGGCGATGGGTGAGGACCTAGCAAAGAGAATTGTCGCCATTGCTGGTATGAAGCTTAACGAAGAAGATCCCATGGTGAGAGCTTGGGCAGAGGCTTTTTCACGCATTGTTATTTATCCGAGTCGGAGTTTAAGCTCTATAAAAGACCCAGAAAAATACGCAGAAGAAGAGGCAAAAAGTAAAAAAATAAATATGGCTTCTATGCGCGCGCTCGATGCGTCTCGCAAACGTGGAGAGGTAACGCTTGTTTTTCCTTCTGGAACACGATATCGTCCAGGAAAACCTGAAACAAAACGTGGGGTTCGCGAGATAGATTCATATCTGCGCTTGTCCGATGTAATGATTTTGGTTACGATAAATGGTTCTTGCTTACGTATCAATGAAGAAGATCCAAATAATATGCTCAGCGACCTTGTTATTCCCGATTGTGTCGTTCTTTCTTCAAGTCCTGTTTTTGAATGTAAAGCATTTCGAAATGAGGTAATCAATGCGGTAAACGATCCTGAGGTCGATAAAAAACAAGCGGTCGTCGATAGAGTTATGGACTTACTTAACGAACAACACGAGGAAATAGAAAAAATACGCTTTCGCTAACTTTTAGTCTTGGCTGTTTTGAAAGCGGATTTCTGCAGCACGGGCATGACCGATGAGCCCCTCGCTTCGTCCGATGAGGGCCGAGTGTTTTGCTATTTCTTGGATGCTTTCTTGATTATGGGCTCGTAGCGTAGTGAGTGTTTTTATAAAATGCCGCACGCTCAAGCCTCCTGTAAAACGGGCGGAACCAGAAGTGGGAAGCGTGTGGTTTAAGCCAGCGCAATAGTCGCCAAAAACTTCTGCTGCCTCATGCCCTATAAAAAGAGAACCATAATTTCTTGCCTTTTCGACGAGTTTTTTTCTTTCTTTTGTGTCATCGAGGGCTATTTCAAGATGCTCGGGTGCTTTTTTATTTGCAATTTCTATGGCCTCATCTAAATCTTTGCAAAGAAGGATGAGTCCGTTTTCTTTTAAACTTTGTAGAGCCGCTTCTGGTTCGGGAAAGAGGCTGATTTGTTTTTGTATTTCAGTCTTTACTTCTGCAATGAGCTTTTCTGAGTTTGTTGCAAGAATTGCTTGGGCATCAGGGTCGTGTTCTGCTTGTGCGAGAAGGTCCGCTGCCACCCATGAGGCTCGGGCGCTTTCATCCGCGATGATAAAGACTTCTGTCGGTCCTGCAATAAAATCAATGCCTACCTTCCCGTATACGAGTCGCTTCGCTTCTGCGACATATTTATTTCCTGGTCCAACAATTACGTCAACTTGGGGAATAGTCTCTGTTCCATAGGCCATAGCTGCAATCGCTTGGGCGCCGCCGAGGGCGTAGACAGTATCAATTTTACAAATATATGAAACCGCAAGCGTTGTTTCATCCGCCCACGGTTTTAGCGCTATTTTTTTATTGTTTTTTTCTGCATGCTCTTGTTCTTGTGCATCTTTGGGATGCAGGCGAGGCGGTGTGCAAAGAATTATTTTTTCTACACCAGCAGCTTGTGCGGGAGCGGCTCCCATTATGAGCGAGGAAAAAAGCGGATAGCGTCCAGCAGGGACATAGATACCGGCTTTTTCTACAGGAATATTTTTTTGCCCGGTAAAAACACCTTTTGCAATTTCCATTTCAAAGTTGCCAAAGGATTTTTTTTGTTTTTTTGCAAAGCGAAGGGCGTTTTTATATGAAAATTGAATAGCCTTATAGAGTTCGGGTTTTGTTTTTTTTAGCTCAGAAGCAGCCTTTTTTCTTTCGCTTAGCGGTATTTCAAAAGAATGCAAGTCAAGCTTGTCAAAGTGTTTTGAAAAGTTGCGCAATGCGGCATCTCCCTCGGAGGCTACTTTTTCTAAAATTGTTTTTACACTTTCTTCAACGGAATTATCTGAAAAACGAGGCGAAAAAAAAGCCTTTGCAGCCTCTGTCCTCAAAAAATTTTCTGTGCTAAGCGTTTTTATTGTCATGTTTTTTCCTATTTTTTATGTCTTCGGTCGAGTTCGTTTAAGACATCGTCCCAACTTAGGTTTTCTCTATGCAAAAGAACAGAGATAAAATAAAGGAGGTCGGCTGCTTCCCAAACCACTTCGTCTTTTCCCTCTGCTTCTATAAGCTCTTCAGCTTCTTCTTCTATTTTTTCACGAACTACCGTATCAGTTAAGGTTGCGGTATAGGAGCCTGGTTTGGGATTTGAAAAACGCTCGGCAATAATATTGGAGAGTCTTTGAAAGCTTGAAGATGCGATTGCTTCTCCGCCAAAACATGACCAGCTTCCTGTGTGGCATGTTGGCCCTTGAGGTTCGACTGTCGCCAAAACCGCATCGCGATCGCAGTCAGCACGAAGTTGTAAAACCTTGAGAATATTTCCAGAAGATTCGCCCTTTGTCCACAAAGTGTTTCGAGAGCGACTCCAAAAGGTCAGTTTTTTTTCATCGATGCTTTTATAAAAGGCTTCTTTGTTTGCAAAGCCATTCATAAGCACCTCTCCTGAGGGACTTTGTGCGATAACTGAAATAAGCCCCTCTGTATTTTTCTCAGCGCTTTCCCAGTTGAGGCATTCTACAAAGGCATCTCGCAGGGAAACAACATTTGTGTACAGGGCCATTCCGAGCTGCACGTCAATTTGCATTTTTTCAAGTGCTATGATTTCTTCTAGGCTGGAAACGCCGCCTGCTACTACGAGTCGGCAAGAGACCAGTTTGCGCAGTTTTTTTGCGAGCGCTAGGTCGAAGCCCGTCATACAACCCTCGCGTTCAACGCAGGTAAAGAGCAACTCGCTTGCCCACTTCTCTGCTTGCACAGCGGCTTCCAAAAGCGGTATGCCAGCCGTTTCCTTCCAGCCCTTTACGGCGATGATTCCGTCGATTGCATCTATAGAAATAATAATGCGTTGTTTTCCAATTGCCTTTGTAAGCTCAGTTAAAAAAACTTCGTCAAGCGCGCCGTCCTTCCATGCAGAAGAGCCGATGATAACTTTTTCAGCACCAAGGGAGATAAGTTCCTTTGCTTTTTTTACACTGCGAACACCTCCACCGACTCGAACATTTCCTTTTCGTAAGAGCTTGTGTACGATTTCGGTATTTACGGTGTTTCCTTTTTCACTGCCCTCTGTTATGAGGTTGCCGAGTGCGGCATCGAGGTCTATCACTGCGGTTTCGCCATAAAAGGCAAAATCTTCTATAATTGCCTGCCAATCATTACGCTCTAGAACAGCATCTTTCCCATTTTTGAGTTGAACAACCTGTCCATTTTTTAAATCTATCGATGAAATAACCATGTTAAAAAGTATAACAAAAAGCCCCCCTTTGAGCAATAAAGAGATCTTTGCTTGTGGGAATTTTAAAAAATTCTGCGTTAAAACTTTAAACCTTTTTTCTAGATTTTATAAAACAATAAGGCATGTTTTATGTTTCGGCAGCTTGGCTTCTTCGAACGGTAAATTCACGCGCATTATTGTATAATGTTTCGTTTTTCTTTTTAAAAGATTCATGTATGAGCTTTTGAGCCCGTATTTTTTCTTCGCCTTTTTCCCTGTTTCGCTGTTTCCAAGAGCCGTCAGATTGTAAGAGAAAGGCTTTTTGGTTATCGCTAAAGTATATTAAAAGCAAGTCTTTTAGGTTTTGGAAAACTTCTTCATCTATGATGGGAAAAAGCAATTCAATACGCCTTTCTAGATTTCGTGGCATGCAATCGGCACTTGAAAGGTAGATTTCCTCTTCGCCAGAATTTTGAAAATAATACATTCGTGAATGTTCCAAAAACCGATCGATAATGCTAATGACAGAAATATTTTCGCTTTGTCCCTTTACACCAGGAACGAGGAGGCAAATACCTCGGACATTGAGCAAGACATTGACGTTGTTTTGGCTCGCCTTGTACAGTGCATTTATAATATCCTTATCTGAGAGGCTGTTCATCTTCGCCATAATAAGACCCGGTGTAAGTTTATTTGAACAGCGGATTTCTCGCTCTATGAGCGATAAAAGCTTTTCTTTAAGGTTTACAGGGGCCATATAAAGATGTTTTAGTGTAGGTATGGACGAGTACCCTGAAATAGTGTTAAAAAAAAGTGTGGCATCTTGGGTGTATTCGTCCTTGCTTGTAAATAAACAAAGGTCGCTGTAGAGTTTTGCGGTAGACTCGTTGTAATTCCCTGTTGAAAAATGAGCGTAGCGTTTTATACCTTCGTATTCTTTTCGTATAATCAGTAAGAGTTTTGCGTGTACTTTGATATGCACTATGCCATAGATAACCACTACTCCTGCTTGTTCAAGCCGCGTTACCCATTCTATATTTTGTTTTTCATCGAAGCGGGCTTTAAGCTCGACAAAAACGCTTACTTGCTTTCCATTTCGTGCAGCGCGTTCTAGCGCTTGAATAATACGTGACTGGGAATTTGTGCGGTAAAGTGTCATCTTTATAGCAAGAACATGGGCATCCTTACTCGCTTGATTTATAAGATCTACAACAGGGTCGAATTTTTCATAGGGTAGGTTCAAAAGTACATCACGTTCTTTTAAAACATCCCATACATTTGTTTTTAGATTTAAGTAGCGATTGGGGAAAATTTTCCACTCAGCATTTTTAAGTTCAGCAAAACCCTCTAAGTCCAGCAAGCCACTCAAGGCTGAAATATCTGCTATGCCAGAAACCTCATAGCTATATTCGTCAGTGAGAGAGAGTTTTTTAGAAACCGCTTGTATTATTGTTTTGCTTGCATCTTCAAAGTGCATACAGACAGGCAAAGAAGAAAGACGTTTTTCCAAAACCTCTTCCATTGCTTGGATAAAATCAAAGTCTCGTTGTTCATCGACTGAAAATGCGGCATCATTTACAAGCCGAAAAAATGCGGTTTCTTCTACATCGTAGCCTGGGAATAAACGCGTCCCAAAGTTTGCAATGAGGTTTTCCAAAAGGGTAAAACGTTTCTTTCCTCTATCTTCTGGTAACCATATAATTCGGGGAAGAGAGAGAGGGATTTGAACGGTAGCTATAGGCAATTCACCTTCTTTATGGCGAAGCGCCTCAGGCATAGAGGAGTTCTCAGCCTGCGATTTAAGTAAAAAGGCGACGTTTAGTTTTTGGTTCGATATGTGATTTGTTTCGCTTTTTTCTTCTAAACGTACTGGTGTGAGAATGGGAAATATATTGTCTTGAAAAAAGGGGCTTAAAAAACTGATATCTTCTGGGCTATAGTTTGCTTGAGATATATGGGCGAGACCTTTTTCAGCCAATTGCGGCATTAGCTCTTTATTTAGATAGCTATATTGATTTGCTATAATAGTTTTTGTTCGCTCTGAAACCTTGGCCAATTGCTCTTTGTTTGTAAGTCCAGAAATATCTTTTTCTTCAGGTTTTGAAACAGCATTTTTTTTAAGCTCGGCGAGACGCACTTTAAAAAACTCATCGAAGTTTGAGCTTACAATCAAGAGAAATTTTAACTTTTCCAAAAGAGGCACAGATTCTTTTTGTGCTTCTAAGAGCACGCGATTGTTAAATTCAATCCAAGAGAGTTCTCTGTTTAAGTAGCTTAAGGTTTTATTCATACGCATTCCGTTTTGTTCGATGATAGCGTATTTTAATCTTTAGAGCAATAAAATTCTATAGCCAAAAACTGTTTCAAAGAGATTTGCCTTTTCTTTCAATGCGCGTTTTTCGAGAAGACTTTCCAAACCTTCTGTCGTGATAAAAAAACTGTCGTTTTTGAATTCGATTTCTAGATTTTTAAGTCGCTGTCTATGGCTTCTGTCCAGAGCTTCTGCGATACGCAAGATACTTGCAATTTTCAAAACGCTTACCCGTTCTTCGCGAGTGAGGGAGGCGTACCGCGAGTCAGATAACTGCGGTTCAGGACCACGGTGGTAGCGCGTTGCACTTGCAATCATTGTATGTTTTTGTTTGTTTAAACCAAAAATGTCTGACTGCAAGATAATGTATTCGCTGTGCTCGTTGTGGTTTTGTGGGCGAATAAAGGCCCCAATGTCGTGTAAGAGAGCTGCAATTTCTAAGAGCAAGCGCTCTTCTGCTTCTAAGCCAAGTTCATCTTTCATACTATCGAATAAAAACAAAGATGTTTTTTTTACATATTCTGCATGTTCCATATCGATATTGTATTTTTTCCCGAGGTTATAAACGGCAGCAATAATTTGTTCGTTAAACTCGGCTTGCAAGAGACTGCTGTTTGCCTCTCGTTTGGCTATGAGCAAACCCTCACGTATTGACGTTTCTGGAACGAGAAGCATTTTCGCAGGAGTGAGACTTAAAAAAAGCTTATAGGTGAGAAGAGAAATAGCGAGTGTTCTTGCTTCATTATAAGGGATTTTAAAACGCTCATTTATTTCTTCGACCGCATATTCTTGTATTTCGTTAACAAAGTGAATAAAGGCTTCGCGTTCTATCGAATAGGCGAGAGATGAAATTTTTTTCCCGACATGGCTTGCTGCAAGACGTACTTCAGAACCAATGGCAATAAAAACTTCGACTGATTGCGGCCTCAGTTCACCGCTCAATTGATCAGCGGCACTCGCAATATAGTCACGTAAAAACTCCTTTGCTTCTTTTTGGGAACCCATCGAGGCCTTACTATGTTGTTCGATGAGGACAGTACCGAGGCGTAAACTATGTACCTCGGTAATTTTTCCAGCTTGTAAAAAGAGTATTTCTGTTGAGCCGCCACCAACTTCGATTATGAGTGAGTTATTTTTTTGAAAAGCGAGGTCGGTGTTATGTATGGCATGAACGACACCGAGGTACATGAGTCGAATTTCTTCTATGCCATCGATTACCTTGACTTTAAATCCTGTTTTGACAAAAATCCTATCAAGGATGATTTCTTTATTGCTTGCTTCACGGATTGCAGAGGTCGCAATAATCGATATTGCATCCTCTTTTATCGCCCAGCTTTTTATTTGCTCTTTGTAATTATGTAAAATAGTTAAGCATTCTAAGAGCGATTCCCTTGAAACAGAACCGTTTGAAAAAACATCGTAGCCAAGAGAAATGGGCAACTCGGAGTGATCGAGTATCTGCCATTTTTTTTCCTTGGTATACTCAGCAATGAGAAGCCGAATTCCTGTTGCACCTATTTCAATAACCGCTTCGATAGAAAGCACAATGAAACCCCATTTTTAGAACTATAATTTATCTATGAGCATAGAACACTTACCCGACGGAATAGGTAAGGTTTTTTTCTTTTGCCCCAAAATATTGATAGTAAAATAATAGAGTTTTTCGCTTTCCATTTGTATTTCCCAACCGCGATTACTTTTATTTGATAAAATAGTAATGAGGTTTCGTTTGAGCGAGAGGTTTTCAATTCCCATAATTTCAATATTGGGTATAATCCAGTCAACTGTTTTTCGAGGCAAGCTAATTGTGAGCCCTATAACGTTTTCTATCATCACAGCGATTGTCGAAAGGGCAGCTGATTGTAGATAGCGTTTTTTTGGAAATTCTTGACTTGCGGAACCGCTTGCCTTGCCCTCTTTGTTGGGCAGGTAGCCTTGCCAGAGGTCGCCAGAAGTATGTGAGCCCCCAGGGAAAACAGCCTCAAGTACATAATACAAATGTCGTATAGCTGATTCACGTGCCAAATCCCATTTGTGGTATTTTTCTAAGCCTTTGAGAATCATAAAGTTAAACTCGGGTAAAACAGAACCGCAGTAGCCATTGCCATGAACACTAAATTTTGGGTGATCGGCAGAAAGGCTTGGGAAGGGATGGTCAGTTCCAAAAGTTTCGGGATTTGTTAAATGTGCGGTGAGTGCATCTGCCTTATCTTCGTTCGGAATTTCTGCCAAAAGAGGCCAAAAACCTGCAATTGTTTTTTGCGGTAATTTTTCTTCTTTTTTATTTAAGTCATAATAAAAACCAGTATCTGAGCACCACATAAGCTTATTGATACGAGTTTTTAAGGAAAAATACATTCGTTTGTACTGAAAGTTGATATCCTTATCGTTTAAAATATCGCCAAGGGCAGCCATATAGAGGGCATGAATCGCCATGCAGGCATTGAAATCGACGGGGTAGTAGGTGTTTTCCCGTGGGGAATTATACATTGTCGATGCTTGATGTTTTACCGCATAAAGTCCGTTTTCCTGTTTAAAGGTTTCATCGAGCCATTGTGTGTATTTCTCCAAGTGAGGGACAATTTCCTTTATACGTTTTTTATTTGCTGTTTTATGATAGAGATTAAACTCTGCCCAGGAAAAAAGTGGAAGCCCCACAGCTTCTGGATTTTCCTTCGGGCGAACTGCCTCGAGACTTGGAAAGCTGTACTTCCAGCGAATTGCACCGCTTTCTTCTTGTTGTTTATAGAAGAAGTCAAGGTTGGAATTTGCAGCATAATTTTTATTTGAGTAAACCAAAAAAAAGGTCGAAAAAATAGACTCCATTTGGTCTACTACAGGGTTTTGGCTGTGAGGATAAATAAATAATCCATTTAAGTCAGCTGTTTCTGTTTCAGGGTTAAACCAAAAATCTTGCAACCAAGACCATGTTTTATCATACACATCTACAAAGTCTTGGTCATAAAAGTGTATTTTTGGGAAATCGCGTTTGTTCACAGATTCTCCTTTAATATATTGGAAAAAAGACAGAAATTGTTTTTTTCGAGTATATCACATATTTTTAAAAAGTGATACAGTAAAGAAATAAAAACTTTGTTTTTTTAAGAATACTCAACTTTAGTTCCATGTTTTTTAGATATACGAATTCTCCTATCACCAATAAAACATGTATTTCCGCCTTCTGTTACAATTATTAATAAAAAAGACGAGATTTCCCGCTTTATT
>JAAZLA010000220.1 GCA_012799545.1 Treponema sp. | reverse complement strand
TATATGAGTTTTGGACTTGCTCCGTATTTTATCAAGCGAGAAACTGCCTCAAACACGAGAGAGCTTTTTTCATCTAAAAAACGAAAAAAACCGGTGTCGGTACAAATGCCAAAGAGAAAAATGTGAGCAATTTTTTTTGACATAGTCTTAAAAAAATGTTCATATAAGAGTTGAATAATTATTGATGTTGCGGGTGCTTCAATATCTAAAATACCATTTTTGATAGCATCTGAAGTACGATGATGGTCGATAATAAAGCTGTCAAGGTCTTGTAGTTCGTTTGCAAAATCTCCAACTCGTTCGTATTCTGCGCAGTCAACGATAAAAAAACCAACTTTTTTGTGCTCATGAGAAAAGGGTTTGGGTTTTTTGAGAAATTGTTTTTCATGTTTTTTTATTTCAGTTCTTTTAAAAGGTCCTGCGCAAAGGAGTTGAAAGGGCTTGTTAGATAAAGTGAGTATTTCGGCAAGTCCGAGAGAACTGGATATGCTGTCACCATCAGGTTCTTTATGCCCAGCTATGTAAAAGGCATCGTGTGAGTCTATAAATGTTTTAAAAGACTGAATAGCGGCTTCGTTCAAATAATTCATGAAATTCCTATAAAAAACACTTTTTTAGTCGTGTAAAGGTGATATAGCACTGCTCTATCACCTTTTACACTTAAAATGACATTTCAAGCGTTTCTTTGTTTATTTTCGCCGATATATCTATGTTATTGTCTAGAATAGCCCAGGCGGGATCGAGTCTGTCGACAGGCATGTTTAAATACACCTTATAAAATGCTCCATCTTTATAGATAACGGTAAGATAGGGAGCTAGTTTACTGGGTAGGGGACGTATACGGCTTTGGTTTTCGCTTCCATACTGAAACCATTCTTTAGGTAAGGCTACTTGTCCCATTTTATTTCCATTTTTATTGTATAAGACGAAGTATGCGTCCTTATGTTGATAGACTTTTATAATATCAACATTAAAATACGTAAAATTTTCTTCGGTTTCACTTGCGCTTTGTGCATAAAGGGCAAGACTCAGCAAAACCAAAAGACTCAATAAAACAAACTTCTTTTTCATAAAACCTCCATGTGTTACTGAATAGGAGCAAATAATAGCAGAATTTGAAATCTATAATGTTGCAAGTAGTATTGCTTTTATTGTATGCTTCCTGTTTTCTGCTTGATCCCAAACACGACTTTGTGATCCTTCTATGATATCTTGAGTAACTTCTTCGCCTTTAACAGCTGGTAGGCAGTGCATAAAAACACTGTCTTTTTTCCCTGTTAAAGCCATAAGCTCCTTGTTTACTTGATATGATTGAAGAAGGGCTTTTTTTTCTGTAGAAAGTGCTTCTTCGCCCATAGATATCCATACATCAGTATAAATCGAATCTGCTCCTTTTACAAGCGAAATTTTATCAGAAATAGTAATATTAGCATTGTTTTTCTTGGCGATAGGTGTGCAGATAGAAAGAATCTCAGAATCGGGGAAAAATTCTTTCGGCGACACAATCGTAAAGTCTAGACC
>JAAZLA010000219.1 GCA_012799545.1 Treponema sp. | reverse complement strand
ATTCGAATGGCTGAAAAAGCTCCCAAGAAAATGTATAAAAAATGTATAAAAAGCTATGGTAAGGCCTATGTAAAAACTGTTTTGGGTACGGGCGAAAAAAAACTTGCTCCCTCCGAAAAGGCAGCCTATACAAAAACAAATCGAAGTTTGCATTATATGCGCGATATGGAAGAAGGAGAAATTATCCAAGAAAAAGATATTAGCATACTCCGTACGGAAAAAATCTTGACTGTAGGTGAAAGTCCTGAATTTTTATCTCTCTTTGTTGGATCGCGTTTGCAAACAAAGGTCATATCGGGAGAAGGCGCTTTAATTGAACAGCTTATTGCAAAAGGTAATCATGAAAAATAAAACTTTTCACATCATATTTTTCTTTTTATGCTTAACTCTTCCCCTCCTAGCAGACACGGAAATCAGCTTAATAAAAAATGATGAGAAATTATATAAAATACAAAATATTTTTTATGATTCTCAAAATGCCTTCCACGAAAAAACACTTCTAAAAAAAATCCCAATCGATAGAAATCATTTTTTTAGAGAGGAAGAACTTTTAGACTATATTGCAAAACTTGAAAAAGAATTTTTGGATACACGGCTCGTCGATGCAGTCAAAATTGATTATGCTATTGCAAAAAAAACAGAAAATACAAACACAGCGGAGTCTGATAATACAAATCTTGTTCTCATCGATTTTTTTATACAGACACAAAAATCGGGCAATTTTATTATCTTCCCCTATCCTAAGTATGATTCAAATACTGGTTTTTCACTAAAAGCTAAATTGAAAGATTATAATGCTTTTAAACGTATGGAAATTTTTTCATCGGACCTTAGCTATAGCCTCACTCCAGAAAATACCACAGCCCTAGAAAGCGAAATAGACTTTAACCTTCCATTTTATCTTGGCTATACAAACAATAAAATATATTCTAACATTGATTTATTTTATGATGTAGACAAAATATTTTTTCAAAGCGATTCTAAACTCGGTATAGAGTTTTCTTTCCCCATAGAAAAAATCTCGCTCAATGTTTTTTTTGAAGAAGAGTATATCGTAAAAGATGAGGCTCATTTAAACCAAGCGCTCGGACTTTTTTTTCCACTTTTATTTGGCGACAAAATACAGTTTACTATAAAGCCCGGCTTCATGTATCTGTATAGCTTAGCTTTAGAAGGCTCTCATACATCTTCATCCTATCTTATTCCAACTTTTGATATAGAAACGAAAAAAATTTCTTACACAGGAAATTTTCGAAATGGCTACGAAGTAAGCAGCGAAACAAACTTTGACTTTCACTTAGAAAAAAAACGCTTTAATCCCAACCTTTTACTACAGGCAGAGCTTTTTACCCCTGTCTTAAAAAAAGATGAGCCATTTTTTCTTCATTCTACACGACTTATATATTATTACAATCAAGAAAGAGACATACCGATGGGTTTCTTTATTCGCGGTATTCTTGATACAGAATTAAAGACAAAACATGCTCTTGTGCTAAACAATGATTTTACATTTAAGCTTTTCAACACTCGCTTCAATACAAAACATTCTTCCAAATTTAACTTTGAATTGCAAACAAGTCTTTTCTTTGATACGAGCTTTGTTTTTACACCAGAATACATTTTCGATCAAACAATGGGGCTAAACCTCATTGTGCAACCTGAATCAATGAAATCTGTTCAAGGAAGAATTTCTGCAGCAGGAAACTTTGATTGGACAAATCCAAAAAAGGATAGAAAATCGGGAATAGAAATATATATTGGGATAGGTTTATTTTATTAAGCAGTTTAAAATTGTATATACGTTTCTAAGGCTCTTTTTTTCCAATAATTATCTGGACAATAATTGCTAATATGTATTAAAAGTGTTTTTGCAAAGCTGGCATTTTTGTTTTCATTTGCACTGAGCGCAAGATTATAAAAAATCTCCCATACATTTTCACTTTGCATCCAGTCAAGAATATCATCGTATTTTAAAGCAATTCGCAAAAGCGTATCAAAACTGTCAAAGGTATAATCAAAGACTCGGTTTTTAATTATTGTTTCTATGCGATCGTAGGCAGAAATCGCTGCTAAACTTAAAAGTTGCAAAACGAGTCCTTTGTTTTCTGCATCCACGCTATACATTTTTGCAAGCTCATAATAAGCCCGCATGGAAAAAAGTGATTGAGAGTGATATAAAAGAAAAAATTTATTCAATTCGATATTTGTACGTATTGCCTGTGCTGCGGTGTAAAAAAGTGAGGT
>JAAZLA010000038.1 GCA_012799545.1 Treponema sp. | reverse complement strand
TTTTCTATAGTTTCAGGCCTTTCTAACTGAAGTGTTACTTGATAATAGTTTTCTTTAAGAGGGAAAACCCTATCTTCATTGAGGTAACGCTCTGCAAAGTCGTAATAGGTTCCTGCATATTTTGAAGGATAGGCAGCTTCCTGTATGAGATCTGAAAAAATAAGCGCAATGGGAAGCCCTTTTGTATTTTGAACAGCCTCTTTTAAGCTATCCATAGCCAGACCTATATCAGTAAAGGGACCGTTTGGTTTTTCTTTAGAAATAATACTTTGAATTTCAATTAAATCTGCTTCAGTGTTAATTGTTTTATTAAAAACTCTTTTTGTTTCTCCATAAAAGAAAAAAACAGTGAGACTATCTCCCTTTTTTACATTGTTGGGAAGAAAGTTTTTGTTCAACCAGTCCTGCAAAAAAGAAAAACTATAGTCTTCTTCCATAGAAAGAGACTTATCGATCATTAAAAAAACATGAAGTGGCTCTTTTTTTTCATTTCCATGTACTGAGAATAAGAAAATAAGAAAAATTACAGCGATGATGCTTTGTTTTTTCATAAAAACCCCCTAAAAACTATATTTTTAGTATAACATACATATCTTTTTTTTAATATAAAAAAAAATGCTTTACATTCTTAAAACTTTGCTTATAATTATAGGTGTAGAGTAACAGAGAGGAAAATAATCCTAAGGAGAAAATATGGCAAGTATTGATATTCGAAAAAGCCCAAACGTATTTGATCCTACAGTGCCAAGTGCCGTAGGTTCTAGAAACTCGCTCGCTCAAGAGTATAGAGATCAACAAGCAGAAGTAAACAATTTGCTTGAAGAAGAAGCGAACAAAATTTTAAATCATATTACTGCGAAATTACCAGAAGAGGTGTTAACCCAGCTTGATGTTATGGGTGGTTTGAAAGAAAAGTTATATAACTATTTTAATCAAAACTATCAAAACATGTTTAACCGTTATGTTGTTACAACTGAAGATGAAATGGTTAAAAAGGTTAGAAACTTCATCGACAAAGAAGAAATGAAGGTTCTCAACCGCTATACGCCAAAAGAAATTGCTGCCTTACTTGAAGATGTTGGTGGAGCAGATAAGTTTAACACAGGTGAAATTGAAAAATCCATCGTAAATATGTATGGACACTTGCAAGGTCACGTACAACGTGGAGTAAACGATCTTGAAACCTTAACAAACGCCTTGCTTCGACAAAAATCTGATGTTGGTGCCTTTGTTCGTGGTGAAAATGCATATTCAATCGTTAAGTGTGCATTCAAAGACAATATTTATAAACCAAAAACAGTTACTGATGTAAAGCTTTCTATTAATATTCTTGATTCAGAACTTATCAGTCCTATTTTTCATTATCAAGTAACGGTAGAATATTTGATTAAAGATCTTCTTTCAAAACATATTACTGACATGTTAGATCGTGAAATTGAAGACTTAAAAAATGAGAGAATTGACGATGGTTTAGATGAAATGTCAGATGGCGAACTTATTTTTGCAAAGTTTAATCGTGTTACTAACTATACTGATGATGATGTCGAAAACCAAAAGAGTAAACGATACAGTATTATTGCAAAAAATTTAATGGACAAAATTTCTGATTTACGTGCAGAAATAGATCCAAATACCTTCGATCAACTTAACATTCGTGAAAATCTTAAGAAAATCATCGATATGGAAAACATTCGTAACCGTGGTTTTAATACCGCAATCAACTCTTTAACTGCTATTCTTGATACTTCAAAAATGGGCTACCAATATGTAGAAAACTTAAAGAATGCTCGTGAATTAATTCTTCGCGAATACGAAGATACCGATGCAGCTCATCTTCCAGATGAAAGATATCAAGTGCGCTTGAAGTACTATGACAATGCACAGCTTATCAATGAAAGAGAGGCGTATCGAGTTCAATTAGCTAGTTTTGCAACTGAAGTCGATCACCTTTGGGATGTTTTAAAAACGAACTACGATGATTCAAAACGATTTAAGCGTGTAGCTGACTTTGAAGACCTTGCTAGTCGCTATAAGAGAAAAATTGCAACTCGTTATAAGGCAAAAACTGGCGATCCTATTTATGAAGAAACAGCAAAAGTATGGGATGAAATTTCCTTTATAAAACCACAAGAAACTGATGTTGAAAAAATGAATCAAACTTTCTTATATGAAAAAGATAAGATTAAGAGCAAGCTTATTATTATGAGAAACAAGATGAAAACGCGCTTTGATTATCAGTATCCAATTGAAAGACGGGTTATGGAAGAAAGACTTGCATATCTTGAAGCAGAATTCAATAAGTTTGATTACATGATTAACCCCTTCCATATTCAACCAGGTTTGTTGATGGATATCGATATTACTTCTATCAAACGAAAGAAGGCAACGCTCGATGGTATGGCAAATGTGCTTAATGAATTCCTCCATGGTATTTCAAAGGGCTTCCAAGATGCTGCCTTTGCTTCTTTCTCACGAAGAAGATCTACCGTTCGTGTTGATTTAACACAGTCTTTTGCTCAAGCTCCTTCAGATGGGCATGAAGAGAAATCTTCAGCAGGCAATGACTTACTTGCTGAGTTAAATCAAGATGCTTTACCACCAGCAAGTACTGCGAAGAAAGCTCCTGCTAAAAAAACAGCAAAAAAGGGAGTTGTTGACTCACCAAAATCAAGACGTACTCGCTAAACTATAAAGCTTGTGCTATACTAAAGGTGCGTGTAGTTGTTTATCAATTATAACGCACCTTTTTTTATAGGATATATTTAATTAAGAGGAGACAAAAATGATTTTACATGCAGTGCAACAACTTGAGACTTATGGAAACGCTGGAGTTCATGTTGCTGATGCAATGAACGAATTAATGTATGGGGGCGATTTTCCTGAAAAAGAAATTTTACCTATTATTCACGAGTTGCTAATAAAAAAATGGTCATACAAGGCTCGCTCGTGGAATGTTTCGGTAAATGAAATAGACGCAAAAAAAATATACGAGCAAGTTGTCAAGTGGAAGGCTTGTGACATTGTAATCGTAAATCATCATCCGGATTTAGGCCTCATTGTTTTAAATCCCAAAAATCCACAACACCAAGAGGGTTTAGAAAGCCTTAAAAAAAATGAACTCATTGTTGTGTATTCTGGTTATCAGGGTAAAAAAGAGAGTGATGCGCTTTGTGAAACAGCGGTAAGCAAAACAATTGATGCCCTGCTTGGAAAAAAAGTGACTGTTCCCGACCCCTTGTTAAAGGGTTCTTTTATATATAGAAAACCAAAACCAGAACTACTGGAAAAACATATAGAGAAAACCGCTTCAAAGAAGGCTGGCACTGGAACAAGG
>JAAZLA010000218.1 GCA_012799545.1 Treponema sp. | reverse complement strand
TTTTGACCACAATCATAGCAAATAAGCGAAACGTCATAGGTTGAGATAATATCGTAAATGGATTCTTGAGCTAAGAGGTTTATGGTATGAAATGACGCCGTTGTCAGTAAGTCTTGTATTTCTGTGGCTTCATTCCCAAGACAACCTGCAAAAACAATTGTTCCAGCGCTTGCGTTTTTTACGCGATCGATCATGCCAGTTAAGTATTTTGTCAAGGAGTAATCAGAAGCGCTTTTCAGTGCTTCGATGGGCATGTTGTGAAGATGCTCCGAACGAATAAACAAGATTTTTTCAAAATAATCTTGTGCTGTTTCTACTAAGGCTTGCACAGTATCGATGTCGGTTTCTATTTCAGGAAAATTGTGTAGGGAAAAATCTGCAGGGATAGAATTGATAATTCTGCTAAATAAAAAAATACGCCGTGAAAGTTCTTCTTTAATTGCCGTATCTATGAGGCTGTCTTCTGTGTTAGATGAGAATTTATGGTTAATCGCTCTTTTTATTTCAGAAATTTGGCTGAGTGCATCTTTCCAGTATTCGGAAAACTCATGAAGGTCCAATAAAAGTGCATCGGAGTAAATCATTTCGGTATAAAAGCTTATTTTATTTACCAATCTATGTATTTCAAGTATACCAGGGTTTTGTGCAGGCATAGGAATGCTCCTCTTTTATGTGCTCTCTTTTAGTATTTGCTCAAGGGCTTGTTTGTTTGCTTCAATGCAATGCTCTGCCCTTTGTTTTTTTTGCATTTCCACAAGCTGTTCGGGCATTTTTACCTTTTCTGCTCCCCAGATGCGCGCTTGGTCTGCAAAAAAAGAGGGGTGATAGCGTGAAAGAAGCACAGCAGCTCCATCATCAGCATAGATGATGTCCTGTCTTTTTTTTATTGCAGCATAGGCTCCAGCTGTTGAGGGGTCTAAAAGAGCCTTGTAGTTTTTATACAGTTCTTTGAAAGCGGCTTCAGTTTCAGATTCGTTTATCTTCGCTGGATAAACCATGGCGCGAATAACTTGGGGATTGTGTGCGAAGATTTCCTCAAGTCGTTCTATGTTTGAGGGGTTTACTGGGTCAGAGACATTTCTTTTTTCAAGGGGAATATGTGAGTTAGATACAGCGCATTTCCCTTGTATGTCGTCATAAAGTTCAGGAGTACTTGTTGCAATAAAGCCATTTACTGGAAGAGAGAATTTCCAGCTATATAAACCGGCGACAAGATTACCATAGTTTCCTGGAGTCATTGCATAAAAAATATCGCTGTATACTATTTTTTTTAATCGCGAGAAGGCGTAGGTATAAAAAAAACTATGCGGTAAAAGTCGCCCAATATTGAGCGAGTTTGCAAGGCTTAGATTATATTTTTCGATGAGGTTTTGGTCTGCGTACATATCGCGGACAAGTTGAAAGCAATCTTCTTCACTGCCATTTATTTCAAGGGGTATAATATTGCCACCTTGTGAAAGGACATCTGTTTCTTGAAAGCCTCGTACTGTACCTTTTGCGTACAGGAGTACCGCGCGAAGGTGTTTTTTGCCACGAAAAGCATTTGCAATGCAAGCGCCAGTTTCCCCATTGGTTACCGCAAGCACCGTTGCTTTTTTGTTTTCCATGTGCAAAATATGCTCAAGGCAGCTTGCAAGATATGAGACGCCAAAGTCCTTATGGCTTCCCGTTGGTCCGTGAAAAAGCTCGAGCACAAAGAGGTTTTTATCGAGTTGTTTGAGTTCGGGGCTAAAAGGAAAAGCGGTTTGAGCGATGTTCTCCGAAATAAGGGGGCTGAATTCGTCTTTTAAAAGAGCTGATGTAAGAGAGCCTGCAATAGAAGAAAAGCTACTCGAAGCATCTAAGTGTAAAATCCAAGGACGTAAATTATCTTCACTTGCGGGTACATACATACCGCCATCTTTGGGAACAGGCTTCAAGATTGCTTCTGCAAAGCTTACTTTTTGATTCGTATCGCGTGTACTTACAAACTGCACAAATACCTCCGTAAAGAATCATAGCATATTTTTTTTTAAATGGCGAGGTCTGTTTTTTAATCTTGTCGAATGATTTTGTACTTGTGTATAAATCCACTTGGCCGCCAGGTCATCTTTGCTTGTCGTAAGCCTTCGTCGCCTAAATCTTGTTCACGGTTCATGTGAGTAAGGCTTTCATCAAGGTGTCGTGCCATTGCTCGGGTAACATATTGGTAGGCGCCTTTGTACGCCGTAATGGCTTTTTCAAAATGTACGACAAAGCTTGTGTCTTGTGCTATTTTTTCGCCAAGTGTCCATGCCGCAGGTTTATCGTCAGCGTATACGATAATTCCCTCAAAGGCCATGCAAGACTTTATATTATCGAGTTTTAAGCTATTGAGTGCTTCTACACATTGCTCATAGTCTGTAAATGTTTCGCTTGTATTATTTTTCCATTCTTCCAAGATATGGAAGGCGTCCACGAGATTGTCTTCGCTCAAAGGCTCCACCCGCGGGGTGTAGGATTGCTCGAAGGCGTTTATGAGATTGCGTTTTTTATGATAGGTTTTTCCCACGAGTTGTGCTAAATCTTCTCGAAGATATATATAATCGGCATTGTCGCGATCATCGATGATGGTGTATTTTTCCTCGATGTTTGATAAAAACTCCGCACTCAAGCTCGTTTTTTGGCTTTCACTCATGTTTTTCCAATACAGCCCATTTTCAAGTAGTTTTATAAAAAGTGCTTCTACTTCTGCTTGATTTTTGTCTGTGAAGTTGCCGAGGACAGAAAAAAAATTTTTTTTGTTTTGTTCTCCAAATAGGAGATAGAGCTCGTCCGATATTTTACTTAGTGAATAATTATATTTTTTTCTATGAAGGAAGAGGCTGGGAAAAGAAAACTCCGAGATTCC
>JAAZLA010000037.1 GCA_012799545.1 Treponema sp. | reverse complement strand
TAAACGCGTCTCTCGAAGATGCTTCTATAAAAGTAAAGCAGCTCAAAAAAGAGCTTTTTGGTGCATGGCTTTTTACGATTGTCCTCATCTATGTTTCCATGGGACAAATGCTTGCGAAGCCGCTTCCACTGTTTTCCATTTTTTCGATGCATGCGCTTCCCATGAACTTTGCAGTTCTGCAACTCTTACTCACCATACCGGTCTTGTATTTTGCCCGCGCGTATTTTTATCGTGGTTTTAAAGCTCTCTACTACAGAGCCCCAAATATGGACAGCCTCATCGCAATCGGCTCGCTTGCATCATTTTTGTATTCACTCTATCTTACATTTCTCATCTCCCTCGATGCAAGCCATGTCCACAACCTCTACTACGAATCTGCGGCCTCTGTTCTCACCTTTATCATGACGGGGAAATTTTTAGAAGCAAAAAGTACCGATAAAACAACATCGGCGATTAGCTCTCTTATAAAACTCTCTCCCCCAAAAGCTACGCTCGTAGCAGGCTATGACGACCCAAGCCTTATGCTGCCCCCAAGGGCTGTCCAGCTAGAAGAAATCGTTGTGGGAAATGTGCTTATTATCAAGCCGGGTGAAACGATTCCTCTTGACGGCATTGTCCTCGAAGGAGAAAGCGATGTCAATGAAGCAATGATTACCGGCGAGAGTATGCCTGTTTCCAAGGAAGAAGGCGACAGCCTCATCGGTGGCACGCTCAATACAAGCGGTGTACTCTTTATGCGGGTTACGAGAACGGGAAAGGATACCACGCTTGCAAAAATTATCTCTTTTATAGAAGAAACACAAGGCAAAAAAGCGCCCATCGCCCGCCTTGCAGACATTGTCTCTGGTATCTTTGTACCCGTCGTCCTTGCTATAGCCCTCGTCTCGGCCATCATATGGATTCTAAGCGGCGCCGAAGCACATTTTATTATTCGTGTTGTAACCTCGGTTTTGGTTATCGCCTGTCCTTGCGCTCTTGGGCTTGCAACCCCCACAGCAATTATGGTTGGAACAGGACTTGCTGCCTCAAACGGCATTTTAATTCGAACTCCCGAAGTGCTCGAACTGCTAAAAAAAACAACAGCCGTTGTACTCGATAAAACGGGGACAATCACCAAGGGAAAACCCGTAGTAAAATCTATTAGCCTAACAAAGGATGCTCAAGAGAGTTTGCGTTTTTATCAAGATAAAATAAATCCGAAGCAAGATAGTCTCGATGAAGAAAAAATAATGCTTGCCCTTGCCTATGCAATAGAAAAAAACAGCAGTCATCCTATTGCCCATGCAATTGTAGAAGAAGCAAAAAAAAGAGGCATTGATGAAAGCACATTGACTCAAATAAATATCTTGCTAGAAACTGAAACAAACCTCTCTGGCTTTGGACTCTCAGCAAACCTCGTCCAAGAAAATAAAAGGCTCAGCCTCCTCGTTGGAAACGAGCGCCTCATGAACACAGAAAAAATAGCAGTCGATGCCCTTGCAAAAGAAGCAGAAAAACAACAAGGCGAGGGTGCAAGTCTCATGTATCTTGCACTCGATAAAAAACTTCTTGCCCTCATTGCAATCGAAGATGAAATAAAAGAAGACTCCATACAGGCAATACAG
>JAAZLA010000036.1 GCA_012799545.1 Treponema sp. | reverse complement strand
GGATTGCTTTATGAAAATCATGACATGGAGGGTATGTATGATTATTAATCACAACATGAGTTCTATGTATGCCAACCGCACATTAGGTACAAATAATGCCAATATTGCGGGAAACATAGAAAAACTTAGCTCCGGCTTAAAAATTAACAAAGCTGGAGACGATGCATCTGGATTAGCTGTATCTGAAAAAATGAGAAGCCAAATTCGTGGTTTGAATCAAGCTGAAAGAAACATTCAAAACGGTGTTTCCTTTATTCAAACAACAGAAGGCTATCTTGAAGAAACAACTGATATTTTGCAACGTCTAAGAGAACTTTCAATACAATCGGCAAACGGTATTTATTCTGATGAAGACCGAATGCAAATTCAAGTTGAAGTTTCACAACTAGTAGCAGAAGTTGATAGAATTGCGAATCACGCTCAGTTTAACAACATGAATATGCTTACAGGGGCATTTGCGCAAGATTCTGCAGCTGGTCGAGTGATGCAACTTCATATTGGTGCAAATACAGATCAAAATGAAAGAATCTATATTGGCACAATGACAGCACAAGCACTTGGTTTAGTAGCTGGACAAGGTTCAGACGATAGAATTTCAATTTCTTCACCTGAAACTGCCAACTCCGCTATTATGACAATTGATGAAGCACTTAAATCTGTAAACAAACAAAGAGCAGATTTAGGAGCCTATCAAAATCGTTTTGAAATTGCAGCAAAGGGAATTGCTGTTGCAGCAGAAAACTTGCAAGCAGCTGAATCACGAATTCGAGATACCGATATGGCATCTGAAATTGTGGAATATACAAAAAACCAAATTCTAACACAATCTGGTGCTGCAATGCTTGTACAAGCAAACTCACAATCTCAAAACGTACTCAAGTTGCTTAGCTAAATTTCAAAAAAAGATATCTGGATGTCATCTTTTTTTGGACAAAGTACGAGGCTTTTTTTCGTACATAAAAACAATTAAGATCTGCGGTAGGGCTTGGAGCCCTACCCTGCTTTGGTGAATTTTTAAGGAGGAGCGCCCCTCCTTAACGCTTTCACTAAGGCTAAACAACTTCATGGAGGAAGCCCTATGAGTATTATGAGAATTGGGCAGAATTCGGCAATGGATGGCCGTTCCATAATCAGCACAATGAAACCAAAACTTGCACCGACAAAGAGGGCTGAGGATACAAAAAAAATCAATGCCGAAGCTGCAAACGTGGCTAAAGAGATTCAAAAAACTGAAGCTCAAATACGCCATATAAATGAAACAACAAATATAGCAGGCCGTAAAATACAATTTCTAGTAAATGAGGCCTTGGGAAAGGTTGTAGTCAAGATAGTCGATTCAGAAACCGATAAAGTAATTAAGGAGATTCCATCCGCTGATGTGCAAAATCTTCAAATTCGACTAAAAGAAGTATTAGGATTACTTATTGACGAAGAGATATAGCCAAAAGCGGATGAATACAAGCTAATGGCAGATATCAATATACCTGGAGTAAGCGATAAATATAAAACAAATGATCTCATAGCAGCCCTTGTTGAAGCTGAAAGGATACCTTTAAAGCGTGAACAAGATAAGATGGACGGCTATAAGTTTGAGCAAAAATCTTGGCAGCGTTTAAATCTCTATATGTCCAATTTACGAGAAACTTCCCGGTCCTTATTTTCCTTTGATAACCCTTTTAGTGAAAAACTTTCCTCTTCAAGCCAAGAATTTGCTATAACGGCAACTCCAGGACGAGATGCTGCTTTAGAAACATTTAAATTCGATGTTGATGAAATCGCAAAAGCAGATAGGTTTTTATCAAAACCTATTGAAAAAAATGCTACTATAGAAAAAGGGCAATACAGCTTCCATGTAGGAGAAAAATCCCTAAGCTTTAATTGGAAGGGTGGAACGCTCGATGAGTTTATTGCAGCGGTAAATCGTCGTTCAAACGGTTTAATAAAAGCGTCTCTTATAGGTGTTACAAGCAGCACAAAATCCCTCCTCGTAGAATCTTTACAAACAGGTGCAGAAAACAGACTCCGATTTAGCGACATGGCGCTCGATCTTGCTTTGAACTACGAATTGATTGAAGCTGCTCCATCTGAGCTTGAAAACTTTGGGACAAGCCAAAACGAATTACAAAGAATTCCTGGATTTCAAAACGAAGCAAAAATCATAGAAAAAACCATTCTCCTGCCTCCTGAATCTGGCTTTGAGATTCAAATCCCCAAGTCCGTAAAAGAAGATCCACAATCGCTTATAGAATTTACCGTACATTCAAAAACAGTTCCTGATATAACAAAGGAAGCCAGCTCACAAAGTGGTCCTTCGTTTAACGAAGAACTTTTTGCTGAATTTAAAAATGTCACTATTTTTAATGAAAAAATCGAAGTCGGTTTAGAGGAAAAAGAAATAATACCACGTGAGCCAGTTATATCTGATTCCTTTGTCTATCTTAAAATGGAAGATGGAACTCGAAGCCTCATATCTACAGAAGGAAAAGAAAAGATACGAATTGCGCTTTCAGACTATCCTAAGCTCAGCTCAATTATTATAGAAAATAAAAACACGGGAAAAGAACTTTCGCTTTCTGAATTTACATCACGCAATCCAAACAAAATCGATGGATACGCTCCTGTAAATCCCATTTCTATAGCTCAAGATGCACAGATACGCTATGAGGGTATTCCCATGACTCGTCCAACAAATACTATTGACGATATTATCCCTCACCTCACCTTGCATTTAGAAAATCCCACTGAAAAAACAGCAATTATTCAAATAAAACCTGATGTGGAAAAGGCAAAAGATGCTCTTATAACCTTTGTAGGAAACTATAATCAGCTCATTGCGGAAATGAACATTCTCTCGCAAGCAAACCCCGATATCGTTGAAGAGTTGCAATACCTGACAACGGAGGAAAAAAAAGAAGCCCACGAAAGACTGGGGCTTTTTAGAACAGAATATACCGTATCAAATACAAAATCTAGTTTACAAAGAATAATCACTAACTCATATCCCATTGAGTTGAATAATACTATTTCTATGCTCTCACAAATTGGTATTGCTTCTAAGGCAAGTTCGGGAGGAAGTCTTTCAAACACGCAGTTGCGAGGCTATTTGGAAATAGATGAAAAAAAACTCGATGCCGCCTTAAAAGAGTCGATGGGAGAAATAAAAAATCTTTTTGGCATCGATACCGATGGAGACCTCGTCATTGATTCTGGCATAGCCTATTTGATTGATAAACAACTGCAAGCCTATGTAACAAGTGGAGGTATTCTATCTATGAAAAATGCTTCCCTCGATACAAAAATTACGAGCTCACAAAAACAAATAGATCGCTTAGAAGTACAAATAGCAAAAAAAGAGCAAGAATTGAAAATAAAATATGGAAATATGGAGTCTGCTTTAAATAGTTTACAATCGCAGTCAGATTCCTTAACAAACTTTACAAATTCGTATAATAACAATAAATAAAAGGAAATAGAATGCAAATCACTATAAACAAGCAAAAAATAGATATAGAACTCGAAAACGAAAAAAACCTTGGCGATCTTTTAAGAGCATTTCAAAAAAGCTTTGAAGAAAATGATGCTGCTTTAATAGGCTTAGGTATTGATGATCTCATTTTGCACCCAAATGACTTAGAAGCTTTTATGGAAAAACCGCTCAGCGAAATCTCAGAGTTAAACTTAGAAACAATTCTCCTTTCAGATATCCAAGAAGCTTTGGCGACTTTCACCCTCCCCCTTGAAACGCTTTCCAATCAATTTTTAGATATTGGGGTTTTATATCAAGCAAATAAAGATACAGAAGCTTCAAAAATAATTACAGAATTTGCTGATTTTTTTTCAAACCTTTCAAAAACGATTTCCTTACTTAGTCTTTTTCCCCGCTATTTTAATGAAACAAAGATAAACGATGAAATGATTTTAGACTATTTAAATAAATTTTCCTCGATTTTAATTGAATTTGAAAATGCCTTGGCAAATAATGATAAGGTTCTTGTAGCTGACTTGGCGGAATATGAGATAGCACCCAGCTTGGAAACGCTTTCTTTATTTTGTAAAAACAACTAATAAAAGGAGAGACGTAAATGATTTTACTTGATATGGGATTTACACGAAATTACTCTCTCGTTATTTACATACCCCTTCTTATAGCAGGTGGAATTGCCCTTGCTTTTTTTCTTATAAATACAATAATACGAATTTTCCAAAGTAGTTTTCATAAAAAAGTAAATGATCCAAATCGACCAACGACCGCACAGGATATCAATTATGTAGCACAAATATTGCATTTAACAAATGAAGAAAAAAACTTTTTGCAAGAACTGTGTAAGGATAATAAATGCCCAAATTTTATTATGTTTATGCGCAATCAATCTAAAATAGATGCTTTATTTAAAACAACTATAAATACCATACAGGATGAGAAAAAAAAAGCTATTCTTTATTCTATTCGAACAAAAATTGAGCAGGACCCACAAAACACTCTTTTTATAACGAGTACAAAAAATATACTTGAAGGGCAACTACTCATGTATAGCGATGAAAATTTAGATCATCATCCAAGCACAGTTTTAAAAAACACCAAAGAAGGGCTTATTGTGCAAGTTCCAAAAAATATTTACGGGGACGAAATTAAGCCAAAACCTTTATCAAAAATTAATTTTAGTTTTGAAACTAAAAACCTTATAGCCTATACTTTCCAAACGCGAATTGTGCGATATCAAAATACACGAGAAAATGAAATGGTTATTTCTCACACAAATAATTTAGAGCTACTTGTGCGAAGAAATCAAAAAAGAGTTCCTTACAAACCACAATGCGTTTTTTCAGCAGTAAAAGTGAGTTCTGGAGGCTTAGGTAAAAATCCAAAAATTTCTTATGAGGCACTTCCCAAAAAATATGAAGGCACACTTATGGATATTTCCGCAAATGGTTGTAGTTTGCAAACAAATATGCCTATCTCAAAAGGACAGTATATTTATATTGAATTTAGAATGGATGCTAACGCTATAGAAAAAACCTTTGGAAAAATTGTTAATACGACTACAACGCAAACAAAACTAACGATATTGCATATAGAGTTTGTAAAAATTTCTCTAGAAACAAGGAATAAAATATATAAAAAAGTATATGACTATGTCTAGCAAAGTCCCATGATTGACGAAGCTGCACAATTCAATTATGCTATAATGCAATGAAAATATTAGAAATTAAAAATATTGTTTCAGAGGAAAATCATATCTACTATAGAAGAAAGTTTTCTTCTATAGCGGTAGTGCAAATACCTGAAAGACAAATTGAATTTCCCTTTCAGTTTATAATAGAAACTGCACCAACTGGAAATAAAAACATTGAAATCACTATACCCGAGACGATTGATTATCCACTTTTACCGGTAGTACGTGCTTTAAAACATAAAATCAATCAGTTTGATGCAGAAGGATATCTTAAATGATTTTACAATCATTCTCTTCTGAGGAAACAATACGGATAGGAGAAAAAATAGGAAGCCATCTGCAAAAAGGGGATATCATTGCCCTGCAGGGTTTTTTAGCAGCGGGAAAAACAACGATTACTAAAGGCATTGCACTTGGCTTGGGCATAGACGAAGATGTTACGAGCCCAACATTTACCCTTATTTCCGAATACTATGGTCGACTTCCGCTTTATCACTTCGATGTGTACAGACTTGACTCGGTAGAAGATTTTCTAAACCTTGGTTCTGAAGAAATGCTCTACGGCGATGGTGTTTGCGTTATCGAATGGAGCGAAAAAATCCTTGATGTTTTTCCAGAACATACGATCTATGTTCGCCTCGAAGTAAACGAAGATAATAGTCGCAGCATTCATCTAGAAAACTGGACATATGGGGAAATCCTATGAAAGCACTTGCAATAGATGGCGCAACAAATACCATCACGTTTTTAGCATGTAATGGCGACAAAAAAGCCCTTCTCTCCCTCGATCTCGCTATGAAACAATCTGAAAAACTTCTTCCTTCTATAGATTTCGTGTTAAAAGAAGTAGACCTTGAAGCAAAGGACTTAGAATTTACCGCAGTAAGTTTGGGTCCTGGTACCTTTACCGGCTTACGGCTTGCCTTTGCAGCTTTAAAAGCCTTGAGCCTTTCTTTTCAAATTCCGCTTTATGCTATTTCGAGTCTTGTTATGTATGCAAAGCCTTTTTTAGCACTCGAAGGACTTATTTTACCAGCCATCGATGCAAAAAAAAACCGCTTTTATACTTCTTTCTATCGTAATGGAAAAAAGATTTTCGATGAAATGGATATATCGGCAAAGGATCTTGTAAAAAAACTTGACCCTGAAGAAAAGATTTTTTGTGTTGGTCCCGATGCGAAAATGCTTAGCGATGCACTCTTGGCAGAAAATGCAGCATTGAACATTCAATATCTTTCTATACATGTTTCTGCAGCAAGTTTTTATCTCTTAGAAATGGCTGGAGAGCTGTACAAAGCAAAAAGCCCTCCCCTTATGGACTGGGAAGGACCTTTTTATCTGCGAGCGAGTGAAGCTGAAGAAAACAAAGTAGTTCTAAAAAAAGAATTGTAGCGTCCTCAAAGTAGAACTTTTTACCGCTCTAAAACTCTTTTTTTGCAAATAAATTGCTAAGGCTTTCTATAGACTCAGTAGAAGTAGCAGCGGCGAGGTTTTCATTTTGTATGGCATTAAAAACTTCTTGGCGAAACACCTTTACTTCTTTGGGAGCATCTATACCTATTTTTACCTGGTCAGCCTTAATTTCGATTATAGAGAGTGTAATGTCTTCACCAATTTTTATTTTTTCATTTATTTTTCGTGATAAGATAAGCATTAGGCGCCTCGTGTCTCCAATTGATTTGTTATAGAATGCTTTGTCATCCAGCGTGGATCCGAGAGCACCACTTGTATTGCTTTATTATTGTTTTTATTTACGATAACAGGACCTTGCAGATTTGCTGTGGGCTCTTCACCAGTTTTTGAAACAGTTAAAATTGTCAAAACAACCACATCTGAAGGATTTTTTATATCGATTTCAGAAAGGAAATTATCATCAACGTCTATTTCATAATCAGGAAATAATATGAATGGGTCTACAACTAAAAAAGCGAGGTTTTTTTCACCTTCTGCTTTGAGCCACATAAAGGGCTCTAAATCGGCATGTGTTAAACTATAGTTTGTAATAGTTTCAAAACCCAGTAAGCCTTTTTCAATCAAAAGTTTTTTTTCGAAAATTTCACTTTGTTCGCTCATTTACATTTCCTTCTTTTATCTAATATAATTTAAAAGCGTTGAATTATATAATTTGCCCGCTGTGCTCAAGGTAGCATTTTTTACATAGTCGAGCATTTTCATATCTGTTATTGCTGTTGTGATATCCAAATCACCCTCACGGGAAATTTGACTTGTTACATTCAATATCGATTTTTCTGAACGGGCGACATTTAAAAGTGCTCGCTCGTATTTTGAGCCAAGTTCTGCCAACGAGGATGTAAGATTATCTATAGCGGAGTCAAGGCTACCTAAAATTTTCCCACCGATGCTTTCGCTGTCGTTGTTGAGCATGGCATTTCGCAAGGCAATAAGAGTGTCGAAAACAGAACCACCCGAGCTTAAGACCGAATCATTTAGGTTGTAGGGAGGTCTTTGGCTCTTATCTTTTATAAGTCCCAAATCTTCAAAGGCATTTCCCTCGATATCTTCTAGCCAAAGTTGTCGAGAATCTGTTGTATGTAACATAAGCGCATTCGACATAGGGTCGAGACTTGCTTTTACCGGGGCTCCAGAATTATTTATTTTGGCAATAATGCCATGAATAGAGTCACCCGTTTTTAGAGAAATATCTGTGCCATTTATAGAAATTTTTGCATCTTCTAAAACGGTATATGAAGTTGCGTCACGCTGTGCGATGAGCTGTTGGCTTTCTGCCCAAAAAATCTGATTGCCGCTGCGATTTACTGACATATAGGCATGTTCATCAACTTCGATCTCATTTTGTTTTATGGAACCATTGTAACGGACTCTTTGAATGAGCTCGGAATCGCTGCCTGTAGTATTCCCCTTGTCGATGATGAAGGCTTGATTTTTACTACGCTCTCCGGCAAAAAGTGCATTGCCATCTGCATCGAGGGCGTTTGCGTTTTGAATGATTTCTTTTAATAGTTCATCAACTTCTGCTGCCATGTTTGCCAAGTCGTCTTTATTGTATACTCCGTGGGCGCCAGTTACTGCCAACTCTCGAACGCGATGCATTATTTGTAAGCTATGGTCGACATAGCCTTCGCTGAGAATAAATTGATCTGAAATAGTTTCGGCATTGTGTTTGAATTGTTCAATTCGTTTTGCGTAGGACTGATAGCGAACGAGATGGCCTGCAGCAATTGGGTCATCGCGCAAACTTTGTATGCGCTGTTGGCTGCCGAGTTGATTATTTACCTTGTTTAAATTTCGCTCCTGTCTTCGTAAATTATTTTGTACGTCTAAATTTGCTTGTCCAGAACTTACTCGCCTCATATATATCTCCTATCTGTTTATGCACGAAGTCCGTTTATAACTGTATTGATCATATCATCCATAACAGAAATAAACTTTGCAGCGGCATTATAGCCATGTTGAAATTTAATAATATCTGCTAACTCTTCATCGATATTAACACCAGAAATAGAATCTCGTAAGCTGCGTAAATCACTCATAATAGCATTTTGACTCATTAAAGCAATTTCTGCCTCTTCGCCTTTTAAGCCGATTTTTGTAACTGTCTCTGAAAAATAATCGTCAAAGCTTTTGTTTTCCCCTATCATTATCATGCCGTTACGTAATGAGGCAATAGCAAGGGCGGCAGAACCGTCTCCAACTTCAGCAAGTCCTGAGCTTGTAGGAAAGGCGGATGCAACAGAGAGCACGTCTTTTTTGATTGCTTCGTTTACTGTAAAATAGGCACTTGGGTTCAAAACAGGTGCAACAGCGTAGCGAGCTTTATTTTCTACAAGGGCATTTACTGCATTTGCTTGATCGAATCTATAGGCACCCTCTTCCCCGCTTTCTTCTAACAAGCCTGCATATTGGCTCAAGAAGTATGAAGAATCTTCCACATGACGTATAACAAAGTCAGGATTTTCTGGATTTGCTGCAGTCGTTGCCTTGAGAACGAGATGAGAGTTTCGATCTAAGTAAGCCTTAACCTCGCTTTCAGAATCATTTATCTTATCGATTATGGTTTCTACTGTGTCAGTTGCATAGTAGCTTATTTCCACGAGCCCAGTGCGAGAAGCGAGTCGAATCGTACCGTCGAAGCCTACCTTGTCTTGCGGGTTTAATGTGTTGCCACCCGTCATACGAAAAATATAGGAGCTGTCATCGACACCGTCGCTATCTCGGTCATAGTTTCCGAGGGCATTTGTAACAAAGGGCTGCTCGACAAAAAAATCTAAACCAGTGGTATTATTTGCCCCAACTGCATTACGGTGAATATCGTTTACTAAATCTGCAAAGTTCATAACAAAGGTGTTCAAGCTTTGTAGCTCTTCTCGAACATCGACATCGCGCAATTCGATTAAACCACCGAGAGAGCCGCCGTTGAAAAAAGCGTCTTCTTTTGTATCTGTCCAGATAACCTTTGTGTACCCAGTGCCATCTTTTATAGCTTCAACAGAAAAATTTCGTGCGATATTGCCTTGCACGAGAACCTTACCATCAAGGTGTACCATAAATTCATCGGGGTCGCGCTCATCTGTGGTAATATTTATAATGCTTGATAATTTGTCTACCAAAAGGTCTCGTCGATCGAGTAAGTCGTTTGGATTATCTCCCATTGCCCGACTGCGAACTATTTCCTTGTTCAATGCAGCGATATCTCGAGTGTAGCTATTTACCTGCTCCACCGTTGCTTCGATGTCGCCGTTAAGCAATGTCCCAACACCGACCAAGCCGTCGTGTCGTTGCTTCACAGAGTCGATAAATGACTCGCTTCGTGTTACTACCGCTTGACGCGCAGCCTTCGATTCAGGATAGAGCGATAATTCTTGCCAGGCTTCCCAAAAAGCATCCATTGTAGAACGAATAGATACATCAGCTGGTTCGTTATAAATACTTTCGAGCATTTGATAGTAGGACTCGCGTTTTGACCAGTAACCTTCGAGATGCGATTGTGAAGTGATGCGTGCATCGAGCAAACTATCTCGTACACGAGCGATACTCTCGATAGATGAACCCTGCCCGATTTGCCCGGGAGTTTCTGCGCGGTTTAAGTCAGGCCGAT
>JAAZLA010000217.1 GCA_012799545.1 Treponema sp. | reverse complement strand
GTTTTGCAAGACTACCCTATTTTGATTGATTTTATTGCGGTTTCGCGTGATGACGCTGCAAGCGCCCTGGAAGCTTTGAAAAAAATGCGTTAGTAGAAAGAGGCATAAAAAATGTTTTCTCTTTTTTCGCTTTATCGATAGAGGACAAGGATTGATATAGATGGCTTCGATTGCTATTCCTGAAGAATTACAAAAAATGAATCGCTTTTTTGAAGAGGCTGGTTTTGAAGCCTATCTCGTGGGGGGCGCGGTGCGCGATAGTTTGCGAGGCGATTTTGCGAGCGACTGGGACATTGCCACAAATGCAAGACCCGAAGATGTTATGAAGATTTTTAAAAAAGTTATTCCCACGGGTATCGATCACGGTACGGTAACGGTGCATTTTATGGGGCGGCATATTGAAGTTACGACCTTTCGAACCGAGACAGATTACCGAGATTCTCGCCATCCAAGCTCAGTGCAATTTAATGCAAGTTTGGGTGAAGATCTTTCGCGGCGTGATTTTACGATAAATGCAATAGCGGCGAATCTAAAAACCGGTCGCATCATCGATCCATTTAACGGACAGGTAGATATTAAAAACCGATGTATACAAACCGTTGGCAATCCTATCGAGCGTTTTACTGAGGATGCGCTTCGCCCTATTCGAGCAATACGTTTTTCAAGCCAGCTTTCCTATGAGATTTCGCCAGAAACCTATGATGCTATAAAAAAAGTAAAAAATACAATACCAAATATGTCGATAGAGCGTTTTCGCGATGAGTTTCAAAGAATGCTTATGACAGCAAAGCCATCGATTGCCTTAAGACTTTTAGAGGATACGGGTATATTGGCACTTTTTATTCCAGAATTGGCTGCTTGTAGAAATGTAAACCAAATAGATGACAGGGGCTATCATGTCTTCGATGTCCTCGATCATCTCTATCATGCCCTTGATGCAAGTGCGGAGGAGGCTTTTTCTCTTTCGGTACGTTTAGCTGCCCTCTTTCACGATATTGGGAAGCCTGATGTTCGAAAAGAAAGTTTAAAAAGCCTAGACCCAAAGCGTCCTGCAAAGTTGAGTACAATTGTTAGTTTTCACAATCATGAAAAAGCTTCTGTGGAAAAAACAAGGACACTTTTACAAAGGCTTCGTTTTCCAAATAAGCTCATTCAAGAAGTCTGTCATCTTATTCAGCACCATATGATAAGCTATGAAAGCGCGTGGAGTGATGCTGCGGTACGTCGCTTTGTTGTTCGTGTAGGAGTAGAACCTTTGGAAAAGTTGTTTGAATTGCATCTTTGTGATTCATGGGCAACAAAGGGAGAAAAACCTGGTGAGCTTTATTTTTCTGTTATTCGTGAGTTTCGTGAACGTATAGAAAAGGTTTTAGATGAAAATACCGCCTTGAGTCTCCAGGATCTTGCTATAAATGGCAGGGATCTTTTACAAGAAGGCTACAAGGGAAAAATAATAGGAGAAATATTAAACGACTTATTTTCAATTGTTACAGAAAATCCTTCTGTAAATAAAAAAGCTCTCTTGCTGCAAAGGGCAAAAGAGCTTTATAAAAAAGAGATTTTTTAAAACGAGCTTATTTCCATATTCATTGCACGACGTACCTCATCGAGGGTTTCGATGGCCATTTTTCGAGCGCTCGCTATGCCATTTTGTAAAACTTCTTTAATATACGCATCATCTTTTTCAAGCTCGCTTCGTTTTTGGCGTATAGGTTTGAGCGTTTCGTTTAATGCCTCGGTAAGCATTTTTTTCAAAGCCCCTCCTCCACCATCGCCAATTCGAGCAGCAATAGCTTCTGGTGCTTCTCCTGTGCAAAGATGTATCATCATAAGTAGGTTTGCAACTTCTGGTCTATTTTCTGGATCATAGCTGATATTTCTGTCAGCATCGGTTTTTGCTTTTTTTATGAGGGCTGCGGTTTCATCTTCTGTCGCGCTGAGCATAATAGCATTGCCACGGCTTTTTGACATTTTTTGACTGCCATCTAAGCCAAGGATTGTCGGAGCCTTACTTAACAAAGGTTCTGGCAGGGGAAAAATCGGCTTCTTGGGTGAAAACTTTTCGTTAAATCGACGTGCAATAAGTCGAGTGAGTTCGAGGTGCGGGAGTTGATCCTTTCCTACAGGGACGACGGTGCCCTTACAAAATAAAATATCGCAAGCTTGATGCACAGGATAGGTGTACATACCTGCATTGACTGTTTTTAAGCCACCTGCTTGTATTTCTTCTTTTACGGTGGGATTTCGATTAAGTTCGGAATTACTGACAAGGGTTAAAAACGGGAGCATCAATTGATTTGCTTCGGGCACATAGCTATGAGGATAGATAATAATATTTTCAGAGGGTTCAATACCGGATGCGATATAATCTATAACAAGCTGTTTTGTGTTTTGTGCTATTTCATCAAAGGCATCGTGATCGGTTAAAACTTGGTAATCGGCGAT
>JAAZLA010000216.1 GCA_012799545.1 Treponema sp. | reverse complement strand
TTTTCTATCTGCAGTTTTATTAAGCAGCTTTTTTTGCATTAGTGAAAATCTCCCCAAGATTTGCCGCTTTCAATGCTTACACGAAGTGGAACGGATAGTTGGACAACTTCTTCCATTTCTTTTTTTATGAGGGCTTTTATCTCTGCTACTTCGGAAGTATCGCATTCAAAAATCAACTCGTCGTGAACTTGTAAGAGGAGTTTTGCTCGTGGGAATTGTTTTTTCAAAGCTCCATCTACGGCGATCATTGCTTTTTTTACAATGTCGGCGGCAGTGCCTTGGATGGGTGTGTTTATCGCCATGCGTTCTGCCTGCGCTTTGATGTTTTTATTGCCGCTTAAAATCTGTTTTATATAGCGTCGTCTTCCGAGCATCGTTTCCACGTAGCCCTTGTCTTCAGCTTCCATGATGGTGTTTTGAATAAAGTTTTGAATACCGGGATAGCTTGCAAAATAATTATCTATAAATTGTTGTGCTTGAAAACGGGGGATAGAAAGGTCATTTGATAAACGGAAGGCTGACATGCCATACATAATGCCAAAATTTATCGTTTTTGCGCTTCTTCTCATATCTTGTGTAACGTGTTCGAGAGGAAGGCTGAAAATAAGGCTGGCGGTTGCCTTATGAATATCCACTCCAGAGCGGAAGGCTTCCATAAGGTTTTCGTCTTGGCTTAAATGAGCGAGTACTACAAGTTCTATTTGCGAATAGTCCGAGGAAATAAGGCTTCTTCCAGCAGGCGCAGTAAAGGCTTGACGTATTTTCCGTCCTTCCTCGTCGCGAATGGGAATATTTTGTAAGTTAGGGTCGCGACTTGAAAGCCGCCCTGTTGCTGTTCCTGTTTGCATAAAGCTTGTGTGAATGCGATTATTTTCATCGGCGAGTTTTGGCAGGGCATCGACGTAGGTGCTCAAAAGTTTACTTAACTGACGGTATTCGAGAAGTTTGGGAATGATGGGGTCATGCTCGCGCAGCTCTTCTAAAACAGAAGTATCGGTTGAAAAACCTGTTTTTATTTTTTTTGTTGCGGGAAGTTCACGCTCTACAAAGAGCACCTCTTGCAATTGTTTTGGCGAAGCAATATTAAACTCATGCCCGACTAAATCGTAAATATCCTTTGATAGGTTTTCTATTTCGCTTGAAAGTTCCTTGGAGTAGGCTTCCAAATCTGCTTTTTCAATATGTATGCCTTCATCTTCCATCTCTGCAAGGATGGGAATAAGGGGGCTTTCAAGATTTAGAAATAGGTCAAGCAAGCCCTCAGTTTTGAGTTGCTTTTCAAACTTTTTCCATAGTTGCAAGGTGAGGTCGGCATCTTCTGCGGCATAGTCGACAGCCTGATCGAGGGGAACATCCAAAAAACTGCCACCCTTGGGGACAATGTCCGAAAAAGGAATGGTTTCTAAAAAAAGCTCCGAAGCACAAAGGGCATCGAAGGAAAAAGAGCCGCGATCGGCATCTAAGATCCAGGCTGCAATCATAGTGTCAAAGATTTTGCACTGAAAATCTCCTTTTAAACCATTTGTCTTTAATACCTGATAATCAAACTTTGCATTTTGCATAACAATTTGAAGACCGGGCTCATAAAAAAGTTTTGCAAGACTTTCGAGAGCATCTTTTTTTTCTATGCTACTCTGTGAAAAAAGACTGCCCTCTTGTGTGAGGGGAACATAAAAGGCTTCTCCCTTGATATATGAAAGAGAAAAACCGAGCATCTCTGCCTTTCTTGTGTCTAAGCCATCAGTTTCTGTGTCAAAGGCAAGATAAAAATCCTCTCTTCCCTTTTTAGAAAACTCTGTCAAAATCGCTTCGATGAGTTTTTCTAGCTCAGGCTTTGTTTTTATAGCCTTGTAATTTCCGCTGTTTTTTACAAGTTCTTTTTGTATTGGCTTTTTGCTCTCTTCACTGTTTGCAACGTGGCTTTTTTGTAAAAGTGCATCGCCTTCTGCATTCTCATGGGCATCGCGATTTTTTTCTGCATTTTGTGCGCTTTTTTCTCGACTTCCCCATTCGCGGTAGCTTTTTGCAATGCTCATTAAACCGTATTTTTCAAGGACCTCGGCAGCCTTCAAAAAATTGAGATTTTTTATTTCATAGTTTTCAAGATTTTCAGGCACATCTACGTCATTTTTTAAAGCAATGAGTTTACGAGCAAAGAGCGCATCGTCTTTTCCTGCCACAACTTTTTTTCCAATTGCACCTGGTATATTTTCAGCATTTTCCAAGATTTTATCGAGGCTGCCGTATTCGGTGAGGAGTTTAAGGGCTGTTTTTTCACCAACTCCTGCAACACCTTTCACATTGTCAGAGCTATCTCCAACGAGGGAGAGGAAATCGAGCATGAGATGCGGGGGAACGCCCCATTTTTCCAGCACAGCTTCCTCGTCGACCTCGCTCCATACTTCGGTTTTGTCGGGGCTGAGCATACGTGTATAGTCGTTTATCAGTTGCATTAAGTCTTTGTCGGAACTGAGGATGCGGCACTGTCTTTTTTGACTGCTACAATGTCCACAAAGGCTCGCAATAATATCATCTGCCTCAACGCCGCTCACTCGTAGGATGGGGAAACCAAGGCTTTCGAGAATTTCTTCTATGATGGGAACTTGTGCATGTAAGTCTTCTGGGGTTTTTTGCCTGTTTGCCTTGTATTCTTCATACATGAGATGGCGAAAGGTCGGCTCCCGCGAGTCAAAACTTGCTGCGGCATAGGTGGCGCCGTATTTTTTTATAACAAATAAAAGATTTCTAAAAAAACCATGAACAGCAGAAACATTTTGTCCTTGGGGGTTTATCAGCGGTCTGGACACAAAGGCATAATAGGCTCGATAAATCAAGCCATACGAATCGAAAATATATATTGTATTGTCTTTCATTTATAACTCCACATCTAGTATACTAGCTGTGGCATTATTTTGCGAGTAGATACTCGCTTTTTTTGCATAGGGATTGAAGCTGGGGTTGTTGAGCGTTTTTATTTGATTTCG
>JAAZLA010000215.1 GCA_012799545.1 Treponema sp. | reverse complement strand
GGTTTAGTTTCTTCGATTATTCCAGGTGGAACTGCCTATGCGGTTTCTCGTGCGAATTGCTTTTTTAGTCGTGAAACAGCTATCGATGAGATTTGGTCAGGCTTAACGCAAATTGCTTTTATAAAGGAGCTGAGTAAAAAAAGTATCGACGAGGTGATTCAATCTCTTTTGAATATAAAAAAACAGCTTTTAGAAAGTGGAGCTATTATCAATATAATTGCCGAAAAGCAATCTATGCCACGTTTGATTTCTGAAGTTGAAAAAGGAATGCAAGACTTTTTCCCAGAGGTTCAGGCACCGAAAAAACCACGTTTACAAAAAGATGAGGCCTTTTTTGATCTTATTCGCTTTCTTCCTGATACCGATGATAAAACAGAAGTGTTTATTTTACCGACACAGGTGGGTTTTGCAGCGAGCTGTTTTTCTATGCGCGGGGATGAAAAAGAGCAAGTTGCGATCTCTGTTTTAGCACATTATCTTACAAATACCGCTTTTTGGGCGCAAATACGCACCATGGGAGGAGCCTATGGGGCACAAGCTTTTTACAATACCTTAGAAGCAGTTTTTCTTTGTGCAAGTTTTCGGGATCCAAACCCAGAACGAAGCCTCGCTGTTTTTGTTGATGAATGTAAAAAACTTTCATCGCTTTCCTTTGATACAAATCTTATAGAAAAGCTCATAACTGGCTCGTATAGCAAAGAAATACAGCCTAAAACCCCTTCGATAAAGGGAAGTTTAGGTTTTATTCGCAACTTGTATGGAATAAGTGATGAAAAACGTCAAAGAAGGATGCAGTATCTTTTAGAAATGGATGAAGAAACCTTGAAAAAAGTTTCCAAGGATATAGCTCATAGTCTTTTTGATATGTATTCCGCAGTAATCAATCAAAAAGCACTTTCAAAGACTGGAAAAAATATTCATTTTGACGTATAATACCAAGGACTGGGAATTCTAAAAATTCAGGTAGTTATCTAGCATAATTATAATGAGGATAAAAAATGAATAAAAAACTAGAAGAATGTGTAAAGAAGTTACGAAATCTCGTTTCAGATGTACAAGGTGCACCATATCCTGGGAATGTAAACGAAGAACTATATTATATTTGGTATGAACATGCGCAAAAAAATGCTATGGACTGCTTTGAGTTCTTAGATGAATACTTTCCAAGGGAAAAAGAAGAAATAAAAAAAGATTTATTAAAAGTGATGTAAAAACAAGATGATAGGAGCTATTTCTTGTTTGATTTCTTTTGGTCTCATCGTACAAGGGGTTTAATGATGCAAACTAGATGCGGTTTTATCCATAAACCTTTCGTTTTAAAAAGTCTCGGGAAATCAAAGCAATTTGAAATACTGCGTTATTTTATTCCTGTAAAGCATAACAAAACAGGACACTTAGATGTTTTTTTTATTGAACTTTTTTCTATCAACCCTTCTTTGTATACTCGACAACTGCAATTTGCTTCAATATCAGAAACAAAAAATAAATCAGAAAAACCTTCTTTTATTTTAGTTAGGGCTGGACTCATTGCCCATGGTGAAAAATATAAACATATTTTTTTCACGAGTAAAGACATACGATATGATAAAAAAAATAAAAG
>JAAZLA010000214.1 GCA_012799545.1 Treponema sp. | reverse complement strand
TTGGAAAATCTAAAAAGACAAACGCAAAGCCGTATTCTCATTGCAGAGCAAGAGATATTATTGGCAGAGCGTGCAAAAAACGAAGCGCTTTTACGAGTTAGTCAAGTGCAAGAAGCAATACGAAACAATGCCTTCCAAAACGCTAGGGATAATTTAGCCCGTGCAAGAACAAAATACAATGAATCCTTAGAACACCAAGAATCTGAAAGTCTACGAAAAGAAAGCGATGAGCAACTGATCCTTTTAGCGAATGAAATAACACGAAAGGAAAATGAAATTGTTATTCGAGATGTGCGAAATCTCAAAAATGAAGCAAAAACCGCCTATTATCAAGGAAATTTTGAAAGAGCGGAAACACTTTTAATACAGGCTGAAAATAGGTTTGCGGTGACCAATGTTGGGGAAAAAGACCCAGAAATAACAAACTTGCTCATACTTGTCGGAACAGCGCTTTCGATGAAAACAGGACGCGTTATTTTACCTTCGGCGCCGCTCTATCCAGAAATGAGCCAAATAATGAGCCTTGCAAAACAGTATTTTGAAAAGGGAAAAAGATTATTGGCAGAAAATAAGCGTGCAGAAGCCTTAACAGTACTAAATGATGCAAAGAAAAAAATTCGTGAATTGCAAATTGTATATCCATTGAACCAGGAAGCAAGCTTGCTGACATTGCGCATAGACCAACTCATAGATCCAGCTGCCTTCGAGAGTTTTTTTGCACAACGTATTACACAGGCAAAGCAAGATTTTAGAGATTTAACAAAACGGCAAAGCGCATATACTGATTTACTCGACCTTTCTGAAATAAATCCACGATATCCAGGTTTGAGTGATTTTATCTACAATGCAGAAATAGAAATGGGTATTCGTGTACGCCCACCAGATCAAAAAGCGCTTGCGGAATCAAGACGGCTTACAAATGAGGCTGCTCTTGTGGTAAACTCTGCAAGCAGGGATGAAATACAACTCAATGCTGCACTTGCGAAGTTAAATACCGCATTGGAAAATAATCCAGACAATGAAGAAGCTATGGTGCTGAAAGATAGGGTACAAATTATGATTGGTGGAAAAGCTTCCATTGTGCTTTCTTCTGAGTCAGAGGATTTATATCAAAGAGCTATTTTAGAATTGCAAAGAGGAAATGTTTTACAAGCTGCAGGTATTGTAAATACATTATTGCAAAAAAGGGAAAACCAAAACTCTTCAAAAATTATTGATTTAAAGAAAAAGGTGGATTCGCTTCTGTGAAAAGGCTTTGTTTGTTATTTTTAGTCAGTATACTTTTCTCGACTTTTAGCCTCGGCTTGTTTTCACAAGATTTTTATTGGGAAGCGCCTGTTTCCATTTCTCGCTCTCATGCCTATTTCCCCAGCTTTGCAAAATCAAGCGCCACGGGGAATGATTCTATTATAATATGGCAAGAAGTAGAAAACAATGCGATTTGGATTTCTACCGCGGTCTATCGTTTCACCGGACAAGACTACGAATGGGTAAAAAACGAGCGTTTTGCCGGTCCCTTTCCCTTTTCTGGAGAAATTCCACATATTAGTACTGTCGCAATGAATAAAAGAGGACAAATAGCCTGTGCGATTATAGCAGATACTCATACCATATCTGTGTATAGCAGTAGCGATAGTGGACAATCTTTTACAAAAACCAATATAGAGCATAGAGGCGAGCCTCTTTTAGCGCCACGAATATATGCCACAAGTAAAAACGGTTTTATGATCTTTGCTTCCGAAGGTGATAACGAGGCTTTTTTACTGCGACAGGCAGAATCACCGGATGGCTATAATTGGAGTAGTTTTAGAGAATTTGAGCCAAGTAAAGGTATAAGCAATCCTTTTATTCCTGTGCTTACAGAAACAAAAGAAGGCGACCTTGTTGTATTTCAAGCTTCCCATAGCAGTGGTACAAGGCTTTCCTATCAATTATTTTCCAGTTTAAGCACTGATGGTGGTAGAAACTGGTCGCCAGCAAAGCTTTTAACAAACGAAAATCAACGCATCCTAGGCGAAGAAAATCAAATTTTTACAAATTTCCACAATCAAAGAGCAAATCTACTATACTTCAACGGAAAAACCTATATTGCCTGGGAAAGAACGCATTATGCCTCGGAAAATGCTGCTATTTATTTTTCAGAATTGCAAAATGCAAATACTTTGGGGACTATTGAAAAAATATCGAGTGGTCAAGGCAATGCTTCCAATCCAATTCTCTTTGCCTACAACAATACGATTTCCCTTGTTTGGTTCGATACAAGAAGTGGAAAAGAAGATATTTATTTTACACAGAAAACTGGTCTCATATGGTCTGATGAAAATAGGCTCTCTAGCGGGACAAATAGTGCCCTGTTTGGTATCCCAATTGTAAATGATAATGGCAAGAGTGTAGATTTTTTTTGGCAAGAGCAAAATACAAGGTCATCACATATCGTCCACCTTGCACCTGATAGAACGATCGCTAAGCCGTCTATAATAGCCCGTAATTTTGTTGTAGGGAAAAAAGCCGCCAGTGAAAGAGTACAATTTCAAATTCAACTACCACAGGACTCTTCGGGTATAGCAGGCTTCAGTTATCTATGGACGCAAAACCCCTATGCTGAAGCACCGAGGGTTTTACAAAATCTTCCAAGTCAAACAGCTCTCACAGAATGGGCAAACGAAGATGGAGATTGGTTTCTAAAGGTGAAGGCCCTCGATTATGCAGGAAACTGGTCAGAAGATGCGAGCATTAGCTATACAAGGGATACAAAACCGCCTGAAAAACCAATCATACATCTACCCGAATTTGATGATGATGGCTTTGTTATATCGAACACACTTCCCTTTACCTGGGAAGCAAGCGATGACGAAACGATTGGTTACTCCTACTCTCTTGAGTATATGGATGCTGTACAAAAGCTACCAATAACTGGAGAGCAAGAGCTAAAAAGAGAGCCAGCAAAACCGCCTTTGCGTATACTCACAGAAAATACAAAACTAAATCTGACAAATATCGAAAATGGTTTTTATGCCTTTTCTGTCTCAGCTATCGATGAGGTTGGAAACGTCAGTGAACCGACTATTATTACTATTGCTTTTAATAAATTCATCCCCTACACCGCTGTAACAAATCTTAGCTCCGAGCGAACGCTCTTTGGAAACTATGTCCTATCGATTCTAGGGCGGGGCTTTAGCTCTGAGGGCTTTGTTTCAAAGATAGGTCTTCTAAACGAAAGCACAAACGAAGAGCAATTTTTTTACTATGATGCGGGGGACTATAAGATTGTATCGGACAGAAGTATCCGTGAGCTCGATATCGGTGATATGGAAGAGGGTTCATACAAAGTACGCCTCTACCATGAAAAACGAGGGCTCTACAGCATAGGGCAAAAACTTACAATCCTTGAAACAGGTACTGTGAAGATTGGGGATTATTCATATGTATATGCTCCTCAGATTCGCGGTCTCAATGAAGGAAGAGCTTTTTCAATTGGAATACATGAATTGCTCATAAGCCTTTTAATTGTCCTCGTTTTTATTATACTGCTTGTATCGATACAAGGAATTATAAGCAGCTCAAAAGAAATGCTATTGATAAAGCAAGAAGTACAGGTACTTATAACAGGAGTTAGTATGACAAAGCCTTCTAAGAAAAAAACTAGGGAACTCTATCACAAGGGAATGAGTCTAAAATATAAACTCGTCTTTTTTACCTCGAGCTTAATTATCATGATTATTATTCTTGTTTCCCTCCCCCTTGGCTATCTTATGACAAGCACACAAGAAGAAACCCTCGCCGAAGGACTCGAAGAAAAAACAGAAGTATTGTTAGAATCTCTTGCCTCCTCTGTAAAAGCGTATTTACCCACACAAAATGTTTTGGAACTCAGTTTTTTACCAAACCAATCAAATGCCCTGAAAGAAGCCTTGTACACAACAATCGTTGGGCTTCCTGCTGCTGGCGACAACACCGATATCTCTTTTATTTGGGCAACAAATGATGCCGAAATAGAAACCTTTATCGATACAAAAGAAATAAATTTTGGCTCTTCACGGTATACAAGAGACTACATAGAAACAATTTCAGAAAAGGCTCATCTTGCAAATGACTTGGCTGTAGAAAAAGTAAGCCATCTCGCTGACGAAATAACTCGGCTTACCGCAGAAGGGATAGGTCTTGCGGGCAGAAATGATGCAGACTCAATAGAGCGGCTAAATGAAATTCAAAACGCAACACGGAGCCTCAATGAAAGTTTAAGCGAAGAGCTAAATCAACTTTCAAAAGAATATACAGAATCTATACCTGCATTTAATACAAAAAATCTTTCAAGAGATACAACCGATTACATTTTTTACAAACCTGTTTTATATAGACAGGGAACAGAAAAAGACTTTGTTCGCGGAATCGTCATCTTATCCGTAAGTACTGAATCTTTAATTTATTCCGTTGAAAGTGCACAAAAAACAATACTTATTACGACAGGTATTATTGCCTTACTTGCACTATCCATAGGCTTAATTATCACACTCATTCTTGCTTCAGTTATCATTAAACCGATACGGCAACTCGCTGCCCACGTTGCTATGATTCGAGATACTGATGATAAAGAACAACTTGAGGGAAAAGATATTCTTCTCAAAAGCCGCGATGAAATAGGCTTGCTCGGCGATACGGTAAATGATATGGCGCAGGGACTTGTTCGCGCTGCCGCTGCTTCTAAAGACTTAACCGTGGGTAAAGAAGTGCAAAAAATGTTTATCCCACTCGAAACAGATAGCTTTGGAAAAAAACTAACCACGGGAAGTGAAGTAAACGAAAACGCTGAATTTTTTGGCTACTACGAAGGCGCAAAGGGTGTTTCAGGGGACTATTTTGATTATAAAAAACTTGATGATACCTGGTATGCAATTATAAAATGCGACGTTGCAGGGAAAGGTGTTCCTGCAGCGCTTATCATGGTTGAAGTTGCAACGCTTTTCCTAAACTATTTTAAAGATTGGTCTTTCAAAACACATGGCACAAAACTCGATACCATTGTCTCCCAGATAAATGATCTCATTGAATCGCGTGGTTTCAAGGGACGTTTTGCCGCCTTTACGCTCTGCCTTCTCAACTCAATTTCAGGGGAAGCATATTTTTGCAATGCAGGGGATAATCTCGTGCATATATATTCGAAGAGACAGAAAAAAAACATTATCGAAACATTGCCCGATTCTGCAGCGGCCGGTGTATTCCCTTCTTTTATGGTAGACCTCAAAGGCGGCTTTCAAACCGTAAAACTCAATCTTCAAAAAGACGATGTTCTGTTTATGTACACGGACGGTATTGAAGAAGCAAAACGAAACTTTAGAGATAGCAGTTTTAAAATTATTAAATGTGCTGAGCCAGGTTTAAAAAAAGATGACCCACATGAGAATCACTCTGTCGGGCAGGATAATGAGGAGCTCGGTCCAGATCGCGTAAATGCAATCGTCGAAGCGGTTTTTGACAGAAAAAAATATCGCCTTACAAAATTTCACAATCCCATCGTAAATGAAGTTTTGGAATTTGATTTTAGCTCTCTATCTGGCACTGCTGAAGACGCAATTATGGCCCTTGTGAGTGTTGAGAAAATTTTTAGAATGTACAAGGACCCAAGCGCTACAGATTTTGACCGAGTACAGGTTGACCGAAAAATTGACAGCTTTTTGGAAAAAGTCTTTGTTCAATACAATAGCTACTGCGCTAACAAGATAGACCACCCATCACTCGATGAGTATTTACTGTACAAGGGTATAAAAGAAGATGAGCAATACGACGACCTTACCCTTGTCGCTATAAAGAAAAAATAAGCTTGT
>JAAZLA010000035.1 GCA_012799545.1 Treponema sp. | reverse complement strand
TATGCGGGATATCAAGTGCCCAAATATCGGCATCGGTTTTAATGAATTCCTTAAAAAGCCATAACTCTTCGCTACCGATTCTATCCATACATGTAGCAAGTATGCCATGAGTCCCTAGATAATCACCATTATTTACTTCTTCAATTTCCCGCGTCGCAACATGTGGTTTGGAAAGCCAACGTATAGTCTCTTTTGATATACCGCATTTTAAAAGTTCCTCTGTGCTCATAGATGCATTTGGAATAGTCCATCCCAATATCGCCTTTGATTCTCCTTTTGGAACAGCCCAAATTCTAAAGAATCCGAGCACATGGTCTATTCGATACATTTGATAATATTTTGCCGCCTCTATAAGCCTTTCTTTCCACCAAGAATAATCTTGTTTTTTTAGTTCTTCCCAGTTATAAATAGGAAAGCCCCAGTTTTGTCCAAAAGGGTTTTCTCCATCTGGAGGAGAACCTGCTCGTAAGTCTTCTTGAAAAAACTCTGGATAAGCCCATATATCAACAGAATCTTCATTCATGAGTATAGGAATATCACCTTTTAAAAGAATATCTTTTGCCTTGCAATACTTACTTGCTTCTTGCAATTGCTCGCTCGCATTTTTTTGTAGCCACACATAAAAGTATAAATCCTCTTTTGGAAGAACGACATCCCAAAGCTCTGCAATTTCAGCCTTTGTTAAATCTTTATACTCATCCCATGTTTTAAATGAAGCTTCCCTGTTTTTTTCCTTCAACACCATAAAAGAGGCATAGGATTTTACCCAAGAATTATTTTCTATCCATTTTTTTGTAGACTCAGAAGACATAAAATCAGCAGAAATTTCTTCCCAGATCTGTTTTAGTAAAGAAAGTTTAAAAAGGCGTAGCTTTTTGTAATTAAAGCGTTTTTCTTTCGTAAACTCTCGTTTTTTTTCTTCTATTTCATTTAAAATTGCTTTTGAAAGATTCGATGAAAGCAAGGAAAATTCTTTTATCTTTGAAATACGAATATATATGGGATGAAGCGCAAAAGCAGAAAGTGCACTATAGGGAGAACTTTCTGTGCCCGTATCATTAACGGGTAAAATTTGTACAAGACTCAAACCTGAATGTAGACAAAAATCTGCAAAAGGTATGAGATCTAAAAACTCACCACAACCGAGGCTTTCTTTTGTTTGTAAGGCCGAAATAGGAACAGCGACACCTGTACGTCGTATGTTTTTTGTTTGATTTGTTAATTTTGCATTCATATCGTTTAAACACCTTTAAAAAATTTCATATAGTATACCATAGAGTATGTTATTATACAAATAAAAATCAAAAGCATTGCACATTTAAACAAAAAAAAGCCGGCCTCTTGCCGGCTGTTTTAGATGTTAAAAATCTAAACATCTCATAAAACTTCTCTCATAAGAGAGTAAAAAGGTTTCTATGCTTTGCTCCCTTCGGAGCTATACTCTTTTGGTGGTTTTTCCATGAAGGCCTCCTCAGTTTTCTACAATACATCAGAAGTAATCTGAACCTTAAAGAGCTATGATTTAAGGAAGACCAATCTAGGACCTTGGTTACTTCCTTATCTCTTCTGTCTATATAGTACCACAAAATCATAAAAATGCAAGCCACCTTTAGAAAAAAAGGACTATTCTTTTTTAAACTATAGATTACTTACAAAGCGTATACCTCACAAACCTACGCATATCAAAACACCACTACTATTACAATGTAATCAAAACATTGCTCTCTTTTCATTTTTTTACTATACTGAGAGCTATGAGTGATGCAAAAAAGAAATCTGGAATTGTAACAATTATTGGGCGACCCTCTGTTGGAAAATCTACCTTCCTTAATACCTTAAGCGGAGAAAAAATCTCCATCGTTTCACCTTTTCCGCAAACAACGAGAAATGCAATCCGCGGCATTATCAATACCTCGCTTGGGCAGTTGGTCTTTATCGATACACCTGGCTATCATGCTTCTGAAAGAAAAATAAACCAATCCTTCAAGGCGCTTTCAAAAGAACAAAGAGATTCAAGCGATGCGATAGTATACATGCTTGATGCAAGCAGGGAACCAGGGGAAGAGGAAGTCCTAACAAGCCAACTTATAGCACCTTATATAGAAAAAACTATTATTGTTATCAATAAAATAGATTTAGCAAAGCTCGATGAAAAGAAAAATTGCCTTGCAGAAAACAAAGCGTATATAAAGAAAACCTTCCCTCAGTTTGACGAAAAGAATATTATAGAAATTTCTGCTCAAGATGACACAAATCTGAACGAAGTTTTAAAAGCCTTGTATGAAATTGTCCCTGAAGGAGAGGCGCTCTATCCTGAAGAGTTTTACACGGACCAAGAAGTTGACTTCCGCATAGCAGAAATTGTACGTGAAAAAGCAATAGAAATGTTTAAACAAGAGCTGCCACACGCAATCTTTGTTTCTATTTCCGATATGGAATGGAAAAAACCCGGCAAAGAACTTTGGGTGCGTGCCTTTTTAAATGTCGAAAAAGAAAGCCAAAAGGGGATGGTTATAGGCAAGGGCGCATCGGTTATAAAAACCATTCGCGTTGAGTCGATTAAAGCTTTGCGAAAGGTTTTTTCCTATAGAATAAACCTCGACTTACAAGTACGTGTAAATAAAAACTGGCGACAAAAAGATCATATCTTAAAAAAGATTATTTATTAGTTTCAATTGTATAGATAATAGATTATCGATATAAAAATAAAATGTCTAAAAACTATTCTTTGCTCTGATTTCTATCGAGTTTCTACACTTCCGTCAGCCTTTGCTATAAAAACAAGGGCTTTCTTTTTGGTAAAAAAACCGTTATCTACCACACCAGTTATTTCGTTTATCTTCGTTTCATAGTCGCTTGCAGAAAAGAGGCTTTCTTTATCCCAAAGTGCATCGAGGATGAAGTTTCCATTATCTGTTACCACGGGTCCTGCTTTTCGTAGGCCTTCTCGTATCGCTACCTTTGCGCCAAGCGCCTTTAAGCCTCGCTCTACGATGAGCCGTGATTCAGGAACAATTTCAACAGGAAGTGGAAAGGCACGAGCTAAGCTTTCAACAGTCTTCGTTTCATCAGCGATGATAACAAAGTGTTTTGACGCATAGGCGATGAGTTTTTCTAAAAAAAGTGCTGCCCCGCCACCCTTTACCAGCTTATTTTCAATGTCAATTTCATCAGCGCCATCAATCGCTAGGTCTAAGCTTGCATCGATTTGCTTTGCATTTAAACTAAAAACTGAAAAGCCGAGATTTTCACAAGCAATTTGCGTTTGAAAACTCGTTGGCACTATTTTTATATCTGAAAGAATTCCTGAGGAAATTTTTTTTGCAAGATAGTTAATAGCAGGCATTACAGTGGAACCTGTTCCCATTCCCAGTTTCATTCCTGAAAAAAGCAAACCCTTTTCTATAAGTCTATCTATAGCGTATTCCGCAACTCTTTGTTTTTGTTCACTTTGACTTAGGTTTTTATTCATATTTTTCTCCCGTAAACAGTGAAAACTGTGCCTCTGCTTGATACTCAAGCATTTTCTTTCCGTTTTCAATTCTGCAACCTGCTTTTTCTGCACGTAGTAAAAGCGGGGTTTTTTCTGGACTATACACCATATCGTAGACGAGTTCGCGTCCCACAAAGGTATAAAAAGAAATAGGGTCATGTTCTTCTTTTTGCATCTCTTCTTCGCGGATTCCCAAACCAACAGAAGTTGTTTGTATAATGAGGTCTGAATAAGATTCCAAAACATCGAGAGATTCGTAATCGAGTGCTGCCCACCTAAAATTATAGTACTCTGCGAGGGAACGTGCTTTAAAAATAGTTCGATTAAAAATGCAAGCCTTCCCGCGTAAGCTGTGCACAACATGGGCTGCAGCACGGGCTGCACCTCCTGCTCCTAAAATGGCAACCTTCATACGGGAAAGGTTTTTTGTGCCAACAAATTCAAGAAGTGATTTGGAAAAACCATAAACATCGGTGTTATATCCCTTCCATTCTCCTGCTTTTTTAACTATCGTATTGCAAGCACCTATTTCCCCCGTTACCTCTGTTATAGATTGCAAATGATCTATAACCTTTTCTTTATGTGGAACCGTAACAGAAAGCCCCGAAATACCAAGCACATCTGCGAACTCAATTGCTTCTTCTATTTTCTCTGCTTTCAAAGGAAGATAACTTGCATTAATACCATGATTTTTATAACCTTGATTGTGAATTTTCGGACTACCTGTTGTTGTGAGTGGATACCCAGTTATACCAAAAAGAGCAGTTGCATCGTCAATTGTTTTGTAATTATATACTTCCTGAAGTGTAATCGGATCTATGTGTCCAATATCATAATAATTAAAGAGCGTTTCCTGTGGAGAAGTGTAAGAAAGCAAAGAACCAAAGCGTTGCGCAAGGACGCGACTTGCAAGCCCATAGGGTCCCATCGCAAGGACAATATGCTCACCCTTATTTTGTTTTTTTACCTCTTGCACCTGTCGATATAAATTTGTTACGTCGCTTAAAGAATGAGCCATAACAGCAACCTTGGGGATTTCATAGCCAGTCATGCGCAATGCTTCCATTTTTTCTGCAAGATTATCTATTGTATGATGCATATTGTGATAACTTCGGATAATCTTTGTACCAAAAGCAAGCGCCGCATCTTGTAAACAAGGAACATGAAAGTCTTCTTCTAGGTCAATATATGCAAAATTTTTGCTTGCATCTTGATCCGCAAAGGCAAGTCCCCTCGCAAAGAGGGTTGTACGAGCAGCCTCCCCTTCTGTAAATTTTCCCCCGTCAATACGACGACGAATAGTTAAAATACAAGGAAGCCCCGCAAGTTCTGGAAAACGGCGAATATAAAGCCGTTCATCCTTTGTTAAATAATCCACCCGTAACTCTACCATATCTATCCAATTGCGATATTTTTCTATTACGAGTAAGTTTTCTTTTATAGTCGAACAACTGAGACAAAGACAAATCTTTGATCCACTCATTTTTAAATCCTCACAAAACAAAAATCATAGTTTGTCCCAGTGTATAAAAACAAACTAATCAACTAAAAAACGCACTACTTCTTTGTTGGAAATAGAGAGCACAAGTTCAGTCCCCCTTGCAACAGCGTATGGAATAGAAACATTTCCACCGAGGTGATAAAACTGCACAAGCGAATACCGATCGCCCTCTGGTAGAATTGCTTCAAGCTTTAGCTCTACTGCATATGGGAATTCTTGCAAGGTTTCCTTAAACACGCCGTATATTAAGCCATTTTCTTCCATATCTTCAGGGAAGGCAAAAACAACAGATACACGCGAGTAAGCATTTACATAGGTATCTCCAACAGGTAGCTGAGACACAACCCGACCGATACCTTCATCTTGTTCTGGCGTTCTAAAAGAAAAATCATACAATAACTTAGTTCTATTCATAACGAGCAAGGTATCATTGAGTGAAAGATTTTCAAGACTAGGGATTTTAACCTTGTCATACTGAGAACCCTTACTAAGCCCTACTTTCAAGACAATTGGGTCGCTAATCTTGGTGTCTGGAGCTGGATCCTGCCATAAAATAGTACCCTCCTCTTGTTCATTAAACTCATAAGAAAAATTCTCATCCAATACAATAAGTGGTCGAGTATAGCCGGTAAAAAGCGATTGTAAATCGAGTTTTACACTATCTATTTTTTGCCCAACATAATCTTTTACTGTATCTATAACCGCCCCACGACTGACAACGAGATTTATGCGCCGACCTGCCTTTACGATAGAACCCGCTGGCGGACTTTGCTCTAAAACCGTCCCCTTGTCATCGACAAAATTAGAATACTTCAATTGCAATTTTGGATAGAGCTCCTTAACCTGCATCTCTAGCAAGGCTGCTGACAGTTCCTTCCCCACAACATTTGGCACCATTACCTCTTCTTTTCCTTTAACTGAAAGAAAAAATACCGCCATTGTAATTACCGCCATAACCATAATAGTTAAAAGGGACATAAGAATAAGCGCTTTTCCATTTGCTTCAAGAGATTCTAAAAAATCTGCAAAATCTTCCCGTAATCTGTGTATTTTCATACCTTTCCTTCTATTGTACTGCAAACAGCACCTATGAAATCTTTTGTGCCGTTCAAAAAATCTTTCCAATACATGGCTTTTTTTGTATGCCATTGCAATTGTTCAACTGCTAGAATTCCCTCTCCGGTTTGAATAAGGATTCCCGCCTTATCTCGGGCTAAAACACTTCCCGCTTTTTTTGTTTCGCCCTCTTCCGTATTCGAATCACTAAAGACCGAAGCCTTGAGAATTTTCAACATTTTTCCTTCAACATAGGTAAAGCTTCCTGGCCAAGGTGTAAAAGCCCGAATTTTTGCATCGATATCGAGGGCAGAACAATTCCAATCAATAAGTCCATCTGCCTTACAAAAAAGCGAACTATAACAAGCTGACGACGCTTTTTGCTTTTGCTTTTTTATCGAATCGTTTTCAATTGCATCCAAAACAGGAGAAATGAGTTTTGCAGAAATATGGGCTGCATCAGCTAACAAGCTTTCACTCGTTTCAGTTCCATCAAGGTCTATCGTCTCTTGAGCGAGAATATCCCCGCAGTCCATTTCTAGAGCTATTTCTTGAATCGACACGCCTGTTTGACTATCCCTGTTCAATATAGCTTCTGGAACAGGGGCGCAACCTCGGTATTTTGGCAACAAAGACGGATGAATATTTATACCGCCTTTCGGGAAGAGCGATAAAAACTTTGGTCCAAAAATTTTCCCATAGGCAAAACAAACAAGCAGGTCTGGTTTTAAAGCTAAAACCGCCTGGCGACATGCTTCATCAAGCCGCTCTGGCGCAAGAACTGGTATATGAGCGTATTCAGCATGATCTAAAACAAATTGCGCAAGTGGGCTTAAAACAAGCTTTTTACTTCGCCCCTGAGCTGACGGCGGATTTGTCAAAAGACCTACAACTTCGTGGTTTGCTTCTTTTAAGATCTGCAAAAGAGGAATAATTGAAATATCTGGACTTCCTGCATAGAGAATTTTCACCTATAGTTCTCCTTCCTGGCCTCAAGTTTTGCTTTTTTTCGCGCTTTTTCTTTTTCCCGTTCCGCTTTTTTTTCTTCTCTTCGCGCGATTGTTTTTTCCGCTTCTTCTTTTAGTTCTGGATCTAAGCGATCTATAAATAAAACACCTTCTAAATGGTCGTATTCATGCTGTATAATGCGGGCGAGATAGCCCTCCGCATCAAGGGTAAAAGCCTTGCCATGTTCATCGAGAGCTTGCACTGTTATTTTTTCAGGACGCTCTACCTCGGCATAGATTTGAGGAACAGAAAGACAACCCTCCTCAAAAGAGCAGGTTTCTTGTGAAGTCGCTATGATATGCGGATTGATAAAAACACGATCTATATCGTCATCTGAGCGCAGAACAAATAAACGCTGTGAAAGTCCTATTTGTGGTGCAGCAAGCCCAACACCCTTTGCCTCATCCATTGTAACAAACATAGCTTTTACGAGCTGACGAGTTTCATCATTTATGTCGACAAGAGCTTCTGCTCTCTGGCGAAGTACTTCATCGCCCAAAATACGTAATTTCATATCTAAAGAATAGTATAAAAGAAGATGAAATTCAAGCATAGCTTTTAGGTTCTTGACAAAAAGCCGAATAAAGGGCATGAATTAGGTATGCAAGTTTTACAAAACAATAATCCCGAACTCATATC
>JAAZLA010000213.1 GCA_012799545.1 Treponema sp. | reverse complement strand
TTATGACAATTCATGCCTCAAAGGGATTGGAGTTTCCGGTTGTTTTTATAGCTGGTGCAGAAGACGGCCTCATTCCACACGCTCGAAGTATGGAAGAGGGAGACGGAAATATAGAAGAAGAGCGGCGTCTTTTTTACGTTGCTATAACACGAGCTCAAGATAAATTATTTATTAGCTCGTGTAGAAGGCGAAGAAAAATGCAAACCGTAGTTGAATGCACACCGTCTCCTTTTCTAGATGAAATTCCAGAAAATCTTGTAAGCTATCATGAACCAAAGGGTGCAGTTTCCGATGCTGAAGCAATTGATTTTCTAGCGAAAATGAAAAACCGTTTTGTTATGTAAAAAGAGTTTTAATATATAGATTTTCAATAATTATATATTAAAGCGTAGAAGCAAAGACCATCCAGGTTTTCTATCTCGAATATGATAACGAAAGCTAGTGCCTAAATCTATTTTTAACTGTGTTACAAGCATACCGAATATCACTGAAGAAGTAAAATGTGCAGAAATAGCAATAGAATCTTTAAATAAAGACCTTTCTATATGTAAAAAATTATCTAGGGGATTTTTATAGTCGATAAAATCGACTCCTTGCATGCATGCATACTCTGCTTCAAAAACAAATCTTTGTATATAGATATTTGAAAGGGCCTTTTGTAAGTCATAAGCAAACAAAATTGTTTTTGCACTTGCAGACCAAAGAGCTCTCTCTTCTTCATATACATTTTGTGAAGTAAAAAGACTTGCTTCAAAAACTGTCGGTAGATTATAGGTAAAACCAATTGCATTTTGTAATGGCAAGACTTGCGGTAGATAATATGAGGCAAAAAAATTATATGCATAGTTCGTGTCAATAAAAAGCATTGGATCCTCGGGATCAAAGAACCAAAGAGAAGCTCCTAGCTCAAAACCTTTCAAGGCAAAAGGATTTAAGTTTGCATTTCGAATAGATGAAAAAGAAAAAATATTTCCGTTATGCAGAAAATTAGAAAAAGCTGACTCTACATTTTTTCTGCCATGCGATAAAAAAAGAGTAGTGGAAAAGTTGAAGCTATAGGCTGAATTTCCCAGGGGAATTTCTATGGCCGATGAAAGAGAGTAATCATTTTTAACAGAGCCATCTAAACCAAAAACAGAAAGTCCCTCGAGACTAAGAGGTAAAGGAAAAGCTGTTGTTGCAATCTCTGTTTGTAAGTATATTTTTTCATTTTTAAAATCGTAAGAAGGTTGAATGAGAATCTGCCATGTATCAGCAGGATCTCCGGTTAAGTACATAAAACCAAATGAAAATGAATAATCAAGTTCGCCCTTAGCGTTTTTTTCTTCGCTCGCCTCAAGCGATGCAGTTGGAAGAAAAATTCCTTTCGTCATATACGCGATAGGATTATATTTTTTTGTTTTATACGCATCAAAGGAAATTGTTTCTGCTATAACCTCGTCATCTATCGATTCTATGGACGCGATAGCTTCCATGGATTCTATTTCAAGACCCTCCGCAAGGACTTCTGCAAGTCTTGCATCTGCATCATCGGCCATAGTATCAGCTTTGATAAAGCGAGCATCTTTAAAAATAGTTTCAAAGGGCGAGACAAATAAGGAATCGTGATCAAAAAACTTTGAAACAAAAACTACTGCAGAGTCTTTCATTAAGGGATAATGCAAACCCCCAGAAAAATTTTGACTTTGTAAAAAAATACTTTTTGAAGCAAAATCAAAAAAGCCCATCTTGGGAAGGCTGTCTTTTTCCGCATAGCTAAAACTGAGACCGATGAGATTGTCATCAAAAAAAACAGGATTCAAGTATTTCAATGGCTCTCTCCCCGATAAAACCTGAACTGTTTCTTCACCTCCGTCTAGCGGATTCCAAAAAACCAAGGACCAGCTTTCTTTTGCTTTTAAGATATAGGCAAGCCGTCCATCATCGAGTGCTTGCAAAGAAAAAGGAATAGAATTAAGCGGGAAGGATTTTATAGATTCTGCTCTATCTTTCTTTTCTAAAAAAGCCCAAACTTCTATACTCGCAAGTTGTCCTTCAGTTTTAACGCCAGCAAGATATTTTTTTCCATCCGCAAGTTGTACAAGACTTGCATCGCGTAGCGAGTTAAAAGTCTGCAGCTTTTTCTTTTTTGCAAGATTGTACACGACAGTTTTATTGTTTCCATAGGGATAAGCTTCAACAAAGGAGGAGACGAGATAGTTTCCATCTAAAGAAAGTGATAAGGCTTGTTGCCCATCACTAGTCGTAAAGAGTTTTTTTCGATTCCCTGTTTCAAAAGATTCATACCAAATTTCATTGCTCGAGGCATCAAACCATGCAAAACCTTTTTGGGACTGCGTTAAAAATTGATACAAAGCTTTTTTTGTTTGCAGACTTTTTATTTCATTCGATTTTTTTGGATCGATAATGCTATGAGATTCAGGTAGGGAAACAGAATCTTTGAATTCACTCCAAAGTTCTTTGAGTTTTTTTCCATATACTTTTGCGACAATTGATTCAAGGGATCCGAAAAAATGGAATTTTCCAAGCTCTCCCCAAAACTCTCCATAGCTATCCATACCGTAGGCATTTTGCAAGTAAGCAGAAAAAGCCCCCCCAAAGAGATAGGGTGTCGCCCCAATAGGATAGATGTCTCGTGCTTGGCTCGCCTGTTGCCAGGTTGGAAACTTCCCTTCTATTTTTGCTTGACGAATAATCTGCGTGGCAAAGGAATCGTTCAACCTCCCCTCCCCCTCTCGACTTTCAAGAGAAACAGTTACTCCCTCTATCACAAAAAGAGGGGTATATATAAAAGGTGCAGGAGTTAGAATGTCCCCAAAAACCTTTGAAATATTTTTCCAGGTTTTAGATTTTTTTTGTATACTTACCGCATGTACCACCTCATGATAAAAAACCGACAACAAGCTTTCGCTAAAAACAGC
>JAAZLA010000212.1 GCA_012799545.1 Treponema sp. | reverse complement strand
TTTATTGTATATGGAAATAAGACAAGTTTAATTATGCAAAATTTACCCTACAATAGGCCCAAACCTGTTCAAAGCATACTATCAAAAAGAGGAAGTAAAGAATTTTAAGAATGAATGAAAAGCAATTGACTGAAAAACCTTGTGATATGTCGGCATCATATTTGGCAACAAATATGGAGCATGAATCTAAAAAAAAACAACCTTGTCCTTTAAATCCATGGACAGCTGAGCTTGAAAAAACAATAAAAAAAGCATATGAGTTTTTTGAAGAAGCAAGTCGAAAAAAAAAGACTGTGCCACAGGCTGCAGAATGGCTTTTGGATAATTATTATATAATCGAAGAAGCCTTTGCCCAGTTTAAAGAAAACATACCTCTTTCTTTTTATAAAAAATTACCTATTGCTAAGGTGCAGGAATCGCCCTGCTTGCCTCGAATTTATTTTCTTTCAGCAGGAATTTTGCTTACAAATCAGGGACGTCTCGATATAGAGGGTATAAAAACCTATGTGAATGAATTTCAAAAAACAATTCCGCTGACAATCGGGGAGCTTTGGGCTATACCGACTATGATGCGCTTTAAAATTCTTGAGGGGCTTGCGTCTTCTCTGTCTATACTTATAGATAAAAAATATGAAAGCAAAAATGTTTTTCCCTTTTCCTTTGAAAATGCCGAAAAAGAAATTGCGTTTTTAGAAGCCGCAGACTATGTAAGCGTTTTTATTTTAAGTTTACGTATGATAGCAAACCAAGACTGGAAAGTTTTTTTTGAAGACTGTAGCCTTGTCGAAAAAAAACTACGAAAAGATCCAGCAGGTTTTTATGATAAAATGGATTTTGCTACAAGAAATAGCTATAGAAATGAAATAGAAGAACTGGGGAAGGGCTCAGCTCTTGCAGAAATAGAGGCGGTAGAAAAATGTCTTGAACTCGTTGAAAAAGGAAGTGATTTTCAAGAACGGACTGTAGGTTATTATCTTATTGATTTGGGAAGGGAAGAGCTTGAAAAGGAACTTGCATATAAACCTGCCGCTAAAAAAAAGCTAAAACACTGGCTGAAAAAACGGGCGAGTGCTTTTTTCCTTTTAACAAACTTCTTTGGAAGTCTTTTTTTAAGCGCGTCCCTGGCTTTTATATGCTGGCTTTTTGGCGCCAAAATAGCGGAAGTTTTTTTTGCATTCTTTTTATCGCTTGTGCCGTTATCTGCATTTGTTTCCGTTGTGGTAAATCGCTTTGTGTTGCGACGGGTAAGTCCCAAAATATTACCCAAGCTTAATTTGAGTGAGGGGGTACCGGAAGAGTTTCTGTCCATTGTTGTTATTCCGACCTTGGTTGGAAGTGAAGCTGATGTCGAAATGCTTTTGCGAAAAATAGAAATACAGTACCTTGGCAATATCGATAGAAATATCTACTTTGCTCTTTTAACAGACTTTACCGACGCAAAAAGTGAAAGTCTTTCAACTGACGAAGCTATTCTTACACGGCTGACAGAGGGGATAGACCAACTCAATGAAACCTACAGTGAAGGAGACTATAAACCCTTTTTTGTTTTTCATAGAAAGCGACTTTTTAATAAAAGTGAAAATTGTTTTATGGCCTGGGAGCGAAAACGGGGGAAACTTGAAGAGTTTAATCGTCTTATTTTGGGCGATGCAAATACAAGCTATTATGTAAAGCATGGCGATGTGGGTGTTTTACCGAAGATTCGCTATGTAATTACCCTCGATGAAGATACGCTTTTACCAAATGGAAGTGCAAAACGACTCATAGGTGCTATGGCACATCCTTTAAATCGAGCGGTATTTGATGAGAAAACGGGACAGCTTATAAAAGGCTATTCTATTATACAGCCGCGACTACAAGTCTGGCCTATTGAAGCAAATTATTCGCTTTTTACACAGGTGTATTCTGGAGACCTTTCTTTGGACCTTTACAGCCTCGCTGTTTCCGACCTGTATCAAGATTTATTTAGAGAAGGGATTTTTGTGGGTAAGGGTATTTATGACGTAGTGGCTTTTGAAAAAAGTCTTGAAAATAAAATACCAGAAAACAGGCTTCTCAGTCATGATTTATTTGAAGGCATTCAAGGGCGCTGCGCTCTTGCAAGCGATATTGTTCTGTATGAAGGTTATCCGTCTCATTATGTTGCGTATATGAAGCGCTCTCATCGTTGGATTCGAGGGGATTGGCAGTTAGTTCCATGGCTAAAAAAAAGAGTGCGAGGACGAGATGGGAAAAAGTATAAAAATACAATTTCTCGAATCAACCGGTATAAAATATTTGATAACTTGCGACGCAGTCTCATACCTTTTTTTGTTATGCTCTTGCTTTTTGCAAGCTGGTTTTATTTGCCTGGTCCAAAAATACTTTGGATTTTTCTTGCACTTACACCCTATCTACCGAGCATTTTCTTTAGTTTTATAGATTCACTTTTTGGGCCAAAAGAAAGTGATGGCCCTCGTGGCGATGTAAAAATAAATCGGCAAGCGTTTTTACGAACATTTTTTGAATTGAGCTTTTTACCTCACAAAACCTTCGTTAGCCTCGATGCTATCATTAGAACGCTTTGGAGACTTTCTTTTTCTAAAAAACATTTGCTAGAATGGGTTTCTGCTGCCCAAAACGAAAAAAGATATGGCAAAAAAGATATGGCTTCTATTATTTTAAAAGTGTTTTTTCCCACACAAGTGTTTAGCCTCCTTGTTTTTTTTGTCGCTTTCTTTTTTGCACCTACACAGATTTTTTATCTTCTCCCCTTTGTTTTGCTTTGGTTTTTTGCACCTTTTATAGCAATACGAATAGGTAAGGCGCAAGAACACAAAACAGAAAAACTTACAGAAAATCAAGATAGGCTTTTGCGCCGTCTTTCACGAAATACCTGGCTCTTTTTTGAACATTTTGTTGGGCCAGAAGATAACTGGCTTCCACCTGATCATTATCAGGAATCGCCACGGGGTATCGTTGCTCATCGAACTTCACCGACAAATATAGGGCTTTTGCTTTTATCAAGCCTATCTGCTTTTGATTTTGCCTATTTTGGCCACCTTGAATTGTATACGCGATTACAAAACTGTTTTGACGGCATGAAGGGCTTAGAGCGTTACAGAGGGCATTTTCTTAACTGGTATGATACAAAATCTTTGTCGCCATTGAATCCGCGCTATGTTTCAAGCGTTGACAGTGGGAATTTGGCCGCAAGCATTATGATCGCTGCGCAAGCGCCAAAAGATGTTTTACAAAAACCAGTCATTCGTCTTGCGGGGCTTTTGGACAGCCTTGATTTGCTTTTTGATTTTTCTCGAAGTCTTTCTCTTCCAAAAAAAAGCGAAGATTTAGAAAAAAACCTTCTTGCTTTGATGAAAAACATTCAAGCCATTGATGAGGAAGACAGTGATTTTCCCGTGCAGTTAAAAAAATTACTCGTCGATGAGCCCAAGAAACTTGAGGAAGGGCTTGAAAAGCTCATACACAAATCTCGTCAAGAAATAGATACAAATCTTTTGCAAAGCCTTTCTACATGGGTGGATCGTTGTTTGCGTCATATGCGAAATGTACAGCTTGATATAGAGCGCTATATTCCGTGGACTTTTGCCTTTGCAGATATTCCTGAAGAATTGGAAGCGGTTCTTTCCAACAATGAAATTTCTGATCTATGGTTGCGTCTTGAAAAAACGCTGGTTTTCAATCCTCCTTTTGAAGCAATTCCAAAAATAACCGTAAATGCGCTTATTATTCTTGATGATTTAATGCCACTTGTTAAGACAGAGATTTTTGTAAGTTGGTTTGAAAATCTACGAGAAAAAATACAAGAAAGCCATATTGCTTCTAGAAGTCTCATTTCAGATTTTAGCGAGTTTTCAAAAACGGCTGATCTTTTGGTGCGAGAAATGGATTTTAGCTTTTTATTCAATACGCAGCGAAAGGTTTTTCATATTGGCTATAATCTTGATTCTGGACAAATGGATGAAAATTATTACGACTTGCTTGCCTCTGAAGCGCGCATTGCAAGTATTGTTGCGATAGGTAAGGGTGATGTGCCGAGTAGTCATTGGCTCCATATGGCACGTCCCCTAACAAAGCATGCAGGAAAACAGCTTCTCCTTTCATGGAGTGCAACTATGTTTGAATATCTCATGCCTCTACTATTTATGAAAACATATGAAAATTCCCTTCTTTCGCAAAGTTGTACGCTTGCCGTTGAAAAACAAATTGCCTATGGGAAAGAAAAAGGAACGCCCTGGGGTATTTCGGAATCTAGCTACTATCATTTTGATGCATCGGGAGTGTATCAGTACAGGGCCTTTGGTGTTCCTGGTCTTGGCTATAAACGGGGGCTTGGGGAGGATCATGTTATTGCCCCCTATGCAAGTATTTTGGCGCTCCCAATTGCTCCGAAGGCTGTTTTGCAAAACCTTATGCAGCTAAAAAAGAAAGAGGCTTGGGGGTTTTACGGGCTTATTGAATCCCTCGATTTTACAAAACGGCGTTTACAACCAGGGCAGAACTTTGCCTTAGTTAAAACTTATATGGCGCATCATCAAGGCATGATTTTATTAGCGCTTTCAAATTATTTTAACAATAATAAACATATCGCACGGTTTCATGCTGATCCGCGAATTAAAAGCCTTGAGTTCTTACTACAGGAACAAAATCCGAAATCTGCGCGTGTTGAACATCCACATCCGCAAAGTCTTGGGCTTGTGCATCCTATTAAATCTATTATCCCAATGGAATCCTGGCCTATTATTTCCTCTCTTCGCCAGCCGCAGCTGAATATGCTTACCAACGGAAATTACACTCTCATGATAAGTGCTTCTGGGGCAGGTTTTAGTCGGTGGAAGGGTACAGACCTCACACGATGGCGTGGCGATGCGAGTCTTGACAATCATGGTTCATGGATATATCTAAAAGATTTGGATAGCAATAAACTCTGGTCTCCAACAGCCCAACCTATGGGAGGAAATATTGAAAAGTCTCAGGTTTCGTTCTATCCTCATAAGGCGGTCTTTGAAGAAAACTTAAATGAAGTGCATACAAAAATGGAAGTTGCGGTTTTTCAAGATGCGGATGCTGAGTTGCGGTATATGGAGCTAACAAATGCAAATAATGAAAGACGAAATCTTTCGCTTACGAGTTATGGCGAAGTTATACTTACAAGCCAAGAAGCTGACAGTCGCCATCCTGCTTTTAATAAATTATTTATAGAAAGTGAATACATAGAAGACTATAATGCCTTGCTTATAAAAAGACGGCCTCGCTCAAAGGACGAAAAAACACTTTATTTTATACATCTTGTTCAAGGAGAAAAAGATGATTTTTCAGTGCATAGTTATGAAACAGATAGAAGTGTTTTTTTGGGTCGTGGTGGAAGTATTCAAAATCCTCATGCCCTTCAAGATGAAGAAAAACTTACAAAGACTTTGGGTTTTAGTTTAGATCCCATTTATGCCTTGCAAACGAAGCTAACATTAAAGCCCTATGAAACAAAGAAAATTGCTTTTATAAGTTTAGTTGCAGAAACGAAAAAAGAAGCGCTTCGTCTTGCAAGCCGTTTTCAGCAGTGGTACGGTATAGAAAAATCAAGAGAAATGCTTAGCCTCTATGCAGAAGAAGAGATAGAGCGTTTTGAACTATCCATAGAAAACTACCAGTTAAATGCAAAAATGCTTTCTGCTCTGCTTTATCCTTCACAAGCAATGAGAGCAAATGCTCAGATTCTCAGAAAAAATAAACTTGGACAAGCAGGTTTATGGCCCTTTGCGATATCTGGTGATTATCCTATCCTCGTCTTGAAACTTTCAAAAAACGGGACAGAATTATTGCAAGAGCTTTTGAAATCGCATTCCTTCTGGCGAAGGCGCGGTGTAAAGGTAGATTTTGTTATCCTTAATCAAAGGATTTCTGTGTATGAACAGGAACTTTCAAATAGCATATATCGCTTAGTGAATCAAAGCGGCAATGAAGGTATGATAAATCAGCGAGGTGGTATTTTCATCCTTCGTGAAGATCAGATGAATGAGGATGAGAAACTCCTTCTCTATGCTTCTGCTCGACTGATTTTGGAAGGGGAAGAAGGTTCACTTGAAAAACAACTCGAAAAATTTGCTTTAGAAACAATGCGTCTGCCTCGATTTGTTGCAGTTAAACCACCCTACTGGCTTAAAGAAGGAGGGCATCTTATTTCTCGCCCTGAAAACTTAGCCTTTGACAATGGTTATGGTGGTTTTAGCTCAGATGGTAGAGCCTATTCTATCTATCTTGAGGGATATGAGCAAACACCAGCTCCGTGGATAAATGTGATCGCCAATAAAGATTTTGGCTTTCTTGTTTCTGAGCGTGGTTTGGGAACAACCTGGGCGCTCAATTCGGGCGAAAATAGGCTTACCACCTGGCATAATGACCCAGTTTTAGATTCTCCATCCGAGGCTCTTTATTTACGAGATGAGGATACGGGACAAATCTGGAGTCCAACTCCGGGACCAAAACGAGACGGTGCACCGTATCTTATAAGACACAAGCCCGGAGCGAGTATCTTTGAACATAGTAGCTATGGCATAGTGCAAAAGCTAAGGCTTTTTGCCGATGTGGAAAAACCTATAAAAATGGTCCAACTGCAAATAAGCAATAAAACCGAAGAGACGCGAAGAATTACTGTTTCGTATTATGCAGAGTGGGTTTTAGGAGATTTACGAGAAAAACATGCAGCCTATATAATACCTGAGTTTGACTCAAAGCATTCAGCCCTTCTCGTGCAAAACCCCTATAATGTGCAATTTGCATCTCGAGTTGCTTTTTTAGCCTCTACTCGTGAATTGAACTGGGTTACCAGTGATCGACTTGAGTTTTTGGGAGCACGAAAAAGCTACGAGGAACCTTCTGCATTGAGTAGGCTTGGTCTTACGGGAAATGTAAGCCCAGGCTTTGATCCTTGTGCTGTAGTACAAAACCTTATTTGGCTTGCTCCAGGTGAAACAAAGGAAGTAACATTTTTACTTGGGCAGGGAGAAGATAGAGACAATGCCATCGAGCTTATACAAGAGTTTCAAGATATTCAAAATATTGAAAAAGCCTATCGTAGAAGCATAAAAAAATGGGAAGAAATACTTGGTACAATTGAAGTAAAGACTCCCGAAAAAACGATGGACATAATGCTCAATACCTGGCTTTTATATCAATCACTGTCTTGTAGAATGTGGGGGAGGACAGCCTTTTATCAATCGAGCGGTGCCTATGGCTATCGAGATCAATTGCAGGATAGTATGGCTTTTTTACATAGCAGTCCTGACATAGCCCGCGAACATATTCTTCGATCTGCCGCTTCGCAATTTGAAGAAGGTGATGTGCTTCATTGGTGGCATCCACCCACAACACGTGGCATTAGAAGCCGCATTGTTGACAATCTCTTGTGGTTGCCTTTTGTGACCGCCCGCTATATTTCTGTAACAGGAGACATGTCTATATTGGATGAAGAAATTCCTTTTTTACATGCAAGTCTTTTAGAAGAGAATGAGCATGAGCGTTTTAATGTCTTTGCCCATGGCGATGAGTCGGCCTCACTTTATGAGCACTGTTTACGAGCGATACGAAAGGGTGCAACAAAAAGCGCAAAAGGGCTTCCCCTCATGGGTGGAGGAGATTGGAACGACGGCATGAATCGCGTTGGAAAAGATGGCAAGGGTGAAAGCATTTGGATGGGCTTTTTTCTCATCGCTTGCTTGAAGAATTTTGCAGAAGTTTGTCTTGAAAAAAATGATAGTGAAGAAGCTGAGAAGTTTAAATCTATGGCAAAAGAGTATACGAAGGCTATAGAAACACATGCCTGGGATGGTGCTTGGTATAGAAGAGCGTATTTTGATAACGGCGACCCACTCGGTTCTAGCGAAAATGAAGAATGCCGCATTGATTCTATAAGCCAATCTTGGGCTATTATTTCTGGAGCTGCAGAAAAAGAACGGGCAGAAATGGCAATGGCTTCCCTTGATAAAGAACTCGTTCTCAACGAAGAGAAAATACTTCTTTTACTCCGCCCTCCCTTCAATAATAGCAAAAATGATCCAGGCTATATCATGGCCTATCCTCCTGGAATTCGAGAAAATGGTGGACAATATACACACGGTGTTTTATGGGCACTTTGGGCACTTGCAAAAATCGGCAAGGGGGATAGAGCCTTTGAATTATTCAATATGATAAATCCTATAAACCATGCAAGACAAAAGGCAGATGCAAAACTCTATCGTGTAGAACCCTATGTGCTTTCAGCAGATGTATATGGCGCCCATCCACACCTTGGACGAGGAGGCTGGACATGGTATACCGGCTCTGCTGCTTGGATGTATCAAATAGGAATAGAACAGCTTTTAGGTATACAAAGAGAAAGGGACGAACTTATTATCGAGCCTTCTATACCAAGACACTGGCCAGGTTTTGAAGTTAAGTATCGCTTTGGGAAGAGCCTATACAAAATAGAAGTTGTACAAAAGAGCAATGCGGACAAGACTGTAAAAGAAGAAGAACGAAGTCTAAGCCTTGATGGAAAAGAACTAGAAGGCAACAGAGTAGCCCTTGTTGACGATAAAAAAGAACATAGAATAAAACTAATAATAAAAACAGTAGAGTAGGTAGTGCCATGGGCTTTGCCTAGCTATGTTTTTTTGCATCCACTTGTTTTAGAGTTTGTTATTTATCTATCTGGTATTAAAAAGAATGTACATTATACCGATAATGCATTATACTGTTTAGAGTGTTTAGTGATAAAAGAGAAAGGGGTTTTCATGAACAATGTTCTATTATTTAAGAAAAAAATTGTATGTATAGTGCTTTTTCTTTCTGTGTATTTTTTTAATGGTTTTGCACAAGACACTTTTTTACTTTATATGTATTCTCAAGTAAATGATTATGTTGAAATAAAAAATGTTTCGGCGATAAATCGTATTCTAATAAATAACAAGCATTCGCGCGATTATGGTAAATTGGAGAATTATATTCTTATGAAGGCACGTGAGCAGCTTGTGGTGAATGATTTAGATTTAGCAATGGATTTATGCTATATTGTCATTGACAATAATTTAGATAACTTTGAAGCTGTTTCCTTATATACATCTATAGAACGAACAAAGCGAGAAAAAGAAGAAAGAGAGCGTATAGAAAAAGAAAAAGCTCAGATAGAATCGATAAAACAAGCTGAAACAATAAAAAAAGATACCGAAAAAATACAGAGAGAGTACCAGACCATAACAAATACAGCTAGTGGGCAACGTGTATATTTAGACCAAGATGTAGATGATTATTTTCAAACGGTAACATGGGGCTTGGGGCTTGGTTTAGCAAGTTTTTCAGCTATTATCGATATCCCACAAGTTGAAGGTTTTTATGGCATTTCAGTGCTCGGTAATGTGTTCTACAGAAGTGAAGTAATTCATGCCGGTATTGATGCTTTTGCAGCTATGGCATTGTCGTCTTTTTCTGATTTAGAATTTTTGCCTGCCAAAGCAGAAGTGAATCTAAATTTCGCCTTTCCAAAACTAGCAAAGTATTTGTATTATCGTGTCGGCGTTGTTGGGTTTTTATCTTATCTCGGAGAAGAAAGCTTTTTGCCAAAACAATTTTTAACACCGACTGCTGGAATCGCTTTAAAAGATATTGGCACAGAAGCCTTTCTTTTTGGTTTGA
>JAAZLA010000211.1 GCA_012799545.1 Treponema sp. | reverse complement strand
GCGGTCCGCCGTGTAACTACTTCTTGGCGATGTTCCACAAAATACTGAATCAATTGCTTAAGCGTAAGTGTTTCTGGTCGCCCTTTAACGAGAGCAAGGTTAATAACCCCAAAGGTTGATTGCAAAGCTGTCTTTGTAAATAATTGATTTAAAACAATTTTTGCAATAGCACCACGTTTTAGCTCTATAGAAATTTTCATACCATTGCGGTCAGAAAAGTCATTTATATTGGCAATTCCATCAATGCTCTTATCTCGAACAAGTTCCCCTATTCGCGTTATTAAATTTGCCTTATTTACTTGATAGGGAATTTCAGTAAAGATAATCGTCTCTTTGCCTTTTTTATCGATATCGATTGTAAAGCGTCCACGCATAATAATGCGACCGCGCCCTGTTTTATAGGCTTGTCGAATACCTTTTCGCCCAAAAATAATACCCCCAGTAGGAAAATCTGGACCCTTAACTATTTTGGAAAGTTCGTCTATGCTCACTTCTGGATTGTCTATGTAGGCGCCGATAGCGGTTGCAACTTCTCGCAAGTTATGTGGTGGCATATTCGTAGCCATACCAACGGCAATACCGCTAGAACCATTTGCCAGTAAAAAAGGAAAAGCTGCTGGTAAAACCGAAGGCTCTACCATAGAATCGTCGTAGTTTGGAACAAAATCTACGGTTTCCTTTTTTATATCATTTATCATGGGGTCTGCAATTTTTGCAAGCTTTGCTTCGGTATAACGCATAGCTGCAGGAGGATCGCCGTCTACAGAGCCAAAGTTTCCCTGCCCTTCTACAACGGTATATCGCAGAGAAAAATCCTGTGCCATACGCACCAAGGCGTCATAAACAGAAGCATCTCCATGGGGGTGAAATTTACCAAGTACATCCCCAACAATACGCGCACATTTTTTTGTAGGCGTTGTATAACGTAAACCCATCTCTTCCATGGAATAAAGAATTCGTCTATGTACTGGTTTTAAACCATCTCGAACATCCGGTAAGGCTCGACTAACAATAACAGACATAGAATAGTCGATATAGGCTTTTTTTACCTCATCTTCTATCGAAATGGGAATGAGGGTTCCCCCCGCTTCAGTTTGTATTTCTTTAGACACAAAAAACTCCTACACTAAAATGCATTAAACATCTAATTGTGCGTACATCGCATTTTCTTCAATAAATTTTCTTCTTGGCTCTACATGTTCACCCATAAGCGTTGTAAAAATTCTATCCGCCTCTACCGCATCATCGAGATGCACACGCATCATTTTTCGACGAGCTGGATCCATTGTTGTTTCCCAAAGTTGATCTCCATTCATTTCACCGAGACCCTTATAGCGTTGAATTTTTATCTTATCTTCATCTTTAACATTAAATTTTTCCATTATTTCAAGTTTTTCTTTTTCACGCTCTTCATCGTTATAGACATAGCGCTCTTCTTTGTTATAGGAAAGTTTATACAAAGGAGGCATTGCCAAGTACACAAAACCTTCTTCAATTAATGCAGTCATGTAGCGATAAAAAAAGGTCAATAAAAGCGTTCGAATATGAGAACCGTCAACATCCGCGTCAGCCATAATAACAATCTTATGATAGCGCAGTTTTGAAGTATCAAAGTTTTGTCCTATACCTGCTCCAAGCGTTTGAATAACTGGCTGCAATTTTTCATTATTTATTACTTTTTCTATACGTGTTTTTTCGACATTGAGCATCTTACCCCACAAGGGTAAAATAGCCTGGGTTTTTGCATCGCGCCCTTTTTTTGCAGCGCCCCCTGCAGAGTCCCCTTCCACGATATACACTTCAGTCTTTGCTGGATCTTTTTCTATACAATCCCAAAGTTTCCCCGGAAGCCCGCCACCTTCAAGGGCATTTTTTCGTCTTGTTGCTTGCCGTGCATTAAAAGCAGCTATTCTTGCTTTTGCTGCAAGAACCGCCTTTTCAAGAATTTTTTCTACAACAGAAGGATTTTGTTCAAAAAACAAAGTCAATTGCTCCGTTGCAAAAGAATCTACGATACCACGCACCTCAGTATTTCCAAGCTTTGTTTTTGTTTGTCCTTCAAACTGCGGTTCAGGCACCTTAACCGACAAAACAGCTGTTAAACCCTCGCGAACATCATCACCACTAAAACGATCTTCCTTATCCATCTTTTTTTGAATTTTTGGATTTTTCTTCAGAAAATCATTTAAAACACGGGTTAAAGAAGTTTTAAAACCGTCAAGATGTGTTCCACCCTCTTTTGTATTTATATCATTTACATAAGAAAACAAAATTTCAGAAAAACTATCGTTATACTGCAAGGCAATTTCTACAACAATCTCATCTCGTTCTCCTGAAATATAGACCGGTGTTTGGTGAATACAAGTTTTATTTTCATTAAGATAGCTTACAAAAGACGATATACCGCCTTCAAAAGAAAAAACCTGTTCTTTTGGTGTTGTTAAACGCTCATCACGAAAAACAATCGATATACCACTATTTAAAAAAGCAAGTTCCCGTAATCGACTCGCCAAAACTTCAAAATTATAGGTTTGCGTTTCTTCAAATACTGTCGGGTCAGCCTTCCATCGAATTATCGTCCCCGATTTATCTGTTTTTCCAACTTCTTTAACCGGTCCTAAAGGAACTCCCACTTCATAGCGCTGATGATACTGAATGCCATCTTTGCAAATCGTCGCTTCAAGCCAGCTAGATAAGGCATTTACGCAAGCAACACCTACACCATGCAAACCACCAGAAACCTTGTACGAGCCCTTATCAAATTTTCCCCCGGCATGTAAGCGCGTTAAAACAAGCTCTAAGGCACTGACACCCTCAGTTGGGTGAATATCAACAGGAATTCCACGACCATTATCTTCTATGCGGCAAATATCATTTTTTTCTAAAACAATAAGTATACGATCACAATGCCCAGCCATTGCCTCGTCAATTGAGTTATCAACAACCTCGTACACGAGATGATGTAAGCCATCTGGCCCGGTAGAACCAATGTACATACCAGGTCTTTTTCTAACAGCTTCAAGCCCTTTTAAAACTTGAATATTAGATGCGGAATATGAAGGGTTCATTTTACTTCCTTAAATATATATTGATTTGAACAGACACTATAAACTAGAACTCGGTAATTTTCAGTGCCTTAAAAGTTTCTCATTGAGATATGATATTGTACAAAATCGCCATAGCAGACATAAAAATACTATTCATTTTTTTATAAAAGTACAATAAATGTTGGACTTTCAGTATAACCGTATTGCGGAAAAAAGTAAAGACAGTTTATAATGGACCTTATGGACAAATGGAATTATTCAATCTTTTTTCAAGAAGCGCTCTCGCAAATTCAAGAAAGCTATATACAAGAAGGAAAAGGAAAAGAATTTGAAATGTGGTTTTCTTTTGAATACCACGATTCAACAGAAAATACTATAAAAATTATAGTTCCTTCTAATTTTTTCAAAGACCAACTTATTTCTCGCGGCTATATTGCTCTTTTAGAACAAAAACTCGAAGAATTATCCGGAAAGCAGATTACTATTGAATTTTTTATACAAGCTAAAAAAGAAGAAAATATACAAAGTCACAATCTTACAAATGATATAAAAATAGAAAAAAAAGAAATTGTACAAAAACCAGTACAAAACAGCAAGGGAAAACATCCTCAATTACGAGAAGATTATATATTTGACAACTTTATAATCGGCGATAATAATACCTTTGCCTTCAACGCTGCAAGCGCCATATCAAAAAACCCTGGAAAAGCATATAACCCCCTTCTTATATATGGAGGAGTTGGTCTTGGTAAAACTCATATAATGCAAGCAATTGGAAACTATACCCACCAAAATACTGACTTAAAAACAATTTAT
>JAAZLA010000210.1 GCA_012799545.1 Treponema sp. | reverse complement strand
ATGAACTACTTGAAAAGAGTCCTTAAGAATACTATGATATCCCTATGTTAGACTATAGATTTATAAAAGAAAATATTGATGCGGTAAAGCAAAATATTAAAAACAGAAATATGACAAGTGATGCGGACTTGGTTGTTGAATTATTCAATAAAAGAACCCAACTCATTTCTGCCCTGCAAGAATTTCAACAAAAACGCAATGAAAATGCTGCTGCGATGAAGCAAAAACTGGAAGTGGAGCAAAGAAATGCGCTTATAGAAGAGGGAAAGGCTTTAAAAGAAAAAATTTCTCTCATGGAAGCGGAATTAAAAGAAGCTGAGGAAGCGCTCGATCGAGAAGGAAAAAAAATTCCGAATATGGCACATCCAGATGCACCGATCGGAAGTCTTGATACAGAAAATCTTGAAGTAAAGCAGGTGGGAAAACCACGGGAATTTAGCTTTGTACCAAAGGATCATGTGGAACTCGGACAAAATCTCGACCTCATCGATTTTGAGGCTGCGACAAAGGTTTCTGGGCCAAAGTTTTATTATCTAAAAAATGAGGCGGTTTTTCTTGAGCAAGCCCTCACTATGTACGGCTTACAAATCTTAAAAAAGCACGGCTTTACGCCCTTTATTACCCCCGATATCGCACGAGAAGAAATCTTAACGGGAATTGGTTTTAATCCCCGTGGCAATGAGTCAAATGTTTACAGCCTCGAAGGCGAAGATGCTTGCTTGGTTGCAACAGCGGAAATCACCCTCGGTGGCTATCATAAGGATGAAATTCTTCCAAAAGAAAGACTTCCCCTTCGCTACTGTGGGCTTTCACATTGTTTTAGACGAGAAGCGGGAGCAGCTGGGCAATTTTCCAAGGGTCTCTATCGCGTGCATCAATTTACCAAGCTCGAAATGTTTGTCTACTGTACTCCCGAAGACTCAGATGCAATTCACGAAGAATTACGACTCATCGAAGAAGAAATTTTTACGGGACTGGGCATTCCCTTCCGTGTTGTAGATACTTGCACAGGAGACCTCGGAGCACCTGCCTATCGCAAATGGGATTTGGAAGCATGGATGCCGGGGCGCAACGGCGGCGAATGGGGGGAGGTAACGTCAACCTCAAACTGTACCGATTTTCAAGCGCGTCGCTTAAATGTACGTTATAAAAACGAAGATGGAAAAAACACCTTTGTGCATATGCTAAACGGAACCGCCATTGCTATGTCCCGCGCCTTGGTTGCGATTTTTGAAAACTATCAAAACGAAGATGGCTCTATCGATATTCCTGAAGTACTTCAAGGTCTTTGTGGCTTTTCCAAAATCGAAGCAAAATAAAACGGAATAGAAAAAAAGATAAAATATTTTTTAAAAAGCCGGTCTAAAAAAACAATCTAGACCTTAATCAAATTCTGAATCGAAGCCGTAGAGTTTTTCACTTAAAAACCTACGGTTTTCTTCTTGTAGAGAGCTTATATGGCAAAAAGCTATTTCCTTTTTTTGCCCTTCAACTGAATCAAATAAAATCTGTTCAACAAAGATAGTAGAGTCGATATGGCGAGTCAGCCGAAGAACCGGTATTTCAATAGTGATAAAATACTCGCTCTTTTCATGCATAATTTCTCGGATAGATTCACTTGCAAACACAATATGTGTATCTGACAAAAAAAGTATTTCCAAGGGTCGCGCCCTACCCGCAAAAGATTCAGAGCCTCGCTCCTCCTTTTGAGTGAGATAGATTGCTGCACTTATAAGCGGATAAAAAGACTTGCTATCCGCAGCTTTTTTTTCTATAAACAATTCTGAAAGAGAATATGTTTTTTGATAGAGACTTTCCACAAGACTGAGAAATTTTTTTTCAGACTCTGATGAAAGGTCCTTCCATAAATCGATAGAAAAAAGTGGAACAGAAGCCTTGGAATAAAAGGGCACAAAAAGTGTCGATTCATTTTGTAAGCCAAAATAAAACTTGCCGTGAATTCTTTTTTCTTGTGAAATAGAATCGTCTATTTGTTTAAAAATATAGGGCGAGATTACAAGCGCATAACCTTTTGCAAGATGTGAAAACTGAGACTCAAAGATGAGGGCTCTTCCTTTGAAGTGAAATAAAACCGCTATGGAAGTGCCATGAGGAATACTAAAGGAAAAGTCGCTAAAAGGAAAAAAAAGAATGCCCTTGTTTACCACCTGATAGGATTGTGGCGCTATGGTAATTTGCGGAAACTGATAGGCCTCTGCTTCATGTGGTAGATATTCTGTAGAAAGTGGTTTAAAAAGCAATAAGGGTTTTTCATCGATCAAATGCGAAAGAATTAAATCTCGTTCTACCTTTGAAAGATAATTATTCATATACAATGTTTCCTATTTGGATTTGT
>JAAZLA010000034.1 GCA_012799545.1 Treponema sp. | reverse complement strand
TCTCCTGTTGCAAAGGGCTTGTACTGGATGTATCAAAATGGCTCTGATGAAGAAAAAGCTATGCTTAACGAACTCAATGATTTGATTATTGCTGGTCGCTCAACACTCGATGTTGAAGAAAGAAAGGCTATCTATGGCCGCGCTCTCGATCTTTCTACTGGTTTAGCTGTTGAAATTCCAACCTATCAAAGAAAGAACTTATATGTATATAACAAAAAAATTGTAAAAGCTTCATCACTCTTTAGTGGTAACGATGTAACTCCATTTCAATCTCCAATAAGCTTCATTTGGAATGTTGAATTAAATTAATTGTAGCAAAAAAAGTGTAAGAACAGCGCAATCTGTTCTTACACTTTTTTCATAATGAGGATCTTATGTGGAAATATTTGCTGAAAAGAATTTCGCTCGCACTCTTAATTTTGGTGGGCGTTTCAGCACTCATCTATCTATTGGTTATGTTAATGCCAGCAGACTATATTGACAATCAAACTTCTGCTGCTTTACAGTCTGGTGCAATGACAAAAGACGATGTTTTACGTCTTAAAGAACTCTACGGTTTAGCCGACAAGAGTTTTTTTGGTATTACAAAGAGCTATGGAAAATGGCTCGGTAGTAGTTTAAGTGGCGACTTTGGTTTTTCATTTGTATACGGAAAACCAGTAACCCAAGTTTTAACAAGCTATATGTGGATATCATTTCTCATAGCTTTAATTGCCTTTGTTTTACAAATGATTATTGGTATACCCATGGGCATAAAGGCAGCGGTAAATCAGTACGGTGCCTATGATTATACGGTATCTATATTTGCAATGATTGGAACGGCCCTGCCTTCATTTTTTTTGGCCGCTCTTTTAATGAATGTTTTTGCAATTCAATTAAATATTCTGCCTTTACAAGGCTTAACTACAGCAACAAAAATCTTTGCTGAAACAGCACATCTACAAATCTTTTTCGATAAGCTTTTACATCTCATCCTACCCATCACTGTTTTAACCTTACTCGGTGTTGGTGGTTTGATGAAGCTTACTCGTACCAATATGCTTGAAGTGCTTAATTCAGATTATATTCGAACAGCTCGCGCAAAAGGCTTATCGGAACATGTTGTAACCTATAAGCATGCGTTTAGAAATACAATGATTCCACTTGTAACGACGCTCTCGGGAATGCTCCCGAGTCTCTTCGGTGGAGCGATGATAACAGAAACAGTTTTTGCTATTCCAGGAATTGGCTATATGGCGCTACGTGCAACGCAGCAGGGCGACATACCCTTTATTATGGGCTACAATATGTTTTTGGCAATATTGACTGTTCTTGGAACACTAATTTCAGATTTTATGTACATGGTGGTAGACCCCCGTGTTAAATTGTCCTAGGTGGGAAATAGATGGCAGAAGATACTAAAGTAACAAAAAAACAAGAGTCAGCTGAAGAGATGCATTTTCAAGTTATTTCTCCCGGGAGAATGGTTGCAAAGCGCTTTTTCAAAAGCTACCTTTCTATAATTGGGCTTGCAATGATAGCCTTTGTCTTTATTTTTTCTTTTTTGGGTCCCGTCATAGTCGATATGACATGGAAATATAAAGAAATACAGGTTTTTAAAATTGACCGACCAAATGATTTAATCCTCAAAGCAGATTTTATTGGAGCAGATGGAAAAACCTATACCTACTACGATCGTTCACAAACCATAGTGCAGTTTAAAGCTCCTCTTTCTAAACAGCACTGGCTTGGCACAGATACTTCTGGTTTTGATATTTTTGTACGGCTTATGTACGGCGGTAGGATTTCGCTCACGATTTCTTTTATCGTTATATTTTTGGAAACCTTTATAGGTGTTATTCTTGGAGGGATTGCGGGATTCTTTGGAAAATGGGCAGATATGATTATAATGCGTATTGTAGATATTTTTTCTTGTCTCCCTGCGCTTCCTATTTTACTCGTTCTTTCGGCAACTATTTCATCGATTGAAAGTATTCCAACAGAACATAGAATTTATTATCTCATGGCTTTTTTAACCCTAATGGGTTGGACGGGAGCCGCACGTATTGTTCGTGGGCAAATCCTCATGCTTCGTGAACAAGAATACATGATGGCTGCTGAAACAACTGGTATAAAAACTTTTAATAAAATATTTAAGCATCTCGTTCCAAATACTATACCGCAGCTCGTTGTATCTGCAACGCTTGGTTTAGGTGGCATTATTTTATACGAGTCTACTTTATCCTATCTCGGATTGGGCGTTCCTTTTCCACGAGCTGCCTGGGGTTCAATGATAGCCCTTGCAGATCCGTCAAAGGGACAAGAGATTCTTGCAATGTATCCTAATATGTGGGTTCCAGCAGGGATTCTTATTGTAGTAACTGTTTTAGGTTTTAGCTTTATTGGTGATGGCTTACGAGATGCCTTTGACCCACGAATGAAACGCTAGGAATAGCGAGATAAGGAAAAAAAGAATGGGCTTTTTTAATTTTAAAAATAAAAAAATACAGCTAGAAGATGATATCGATGAAACAATGTATTTGAGTCTAAAAGAAGAGCGACGCATTGCAAAAGAAAACAAAAAAGTCTTTCGTGATTACACTAAACTCAAACGCAGAAAAAATGTTTCCGAAGAAGAATATCTTACACAAATGCGCGATAGTGCAAATGTAGTAGAAATCGATGACTTACATACATATTTTTATACCGATGTTGGTACGGTAAAGTCCGTCAACGGTGTTAGTTTCGATGTGCCTCAAGGGAAGATTGTCGGAGTTGTGGGCGAGTCTGGTTGTGGAAAATCGGTAACGAGTTTATCCTTAATGCAATTGGTGCAAGCTCCAACGGGGCAAATTGTAAGCGGAAGTATTCGCTATCAAGATGCTACAGGAAAGTGTTATGAAATAACCGATATGCCCACAGATGCAATGCTTCATATTCGTGGAAAAGATATTGCAATGATTTTCCAAGAACCAATGACAAGTCTAAATCCTGTTTTTAAAATAGGCAATCAAATGGATGAGGTTGTATTGCTTCATGTTGAAGATGCAACTCGTGAATCTGCAAAAGAGCGTTCCATAGAAATGCTGAACCTCGTAGGCATCGCCGATGTAGAAAAAGTATATGATAGTTACCCTCATGAACTTTCTGGTGGTATGAGACAGCGTGTAATGATTGCGATGGCGCTTTCTTGCGACCCACGTCTTATTATAGCCGATGAGCCAACAACAGCGCTCGATGTTACGATACAAGCACAAATCCTTGAATTGCTTCGTGAGGTAAAAGATAGAATTCACGGAAGTATCATGCTTATCACCCATGACCTCGGTGTTATCGCTGAGATGGCGGACTTAGTTGTGGTTATGTATGCGGGACGAATTGTAGAAAAAGGCACGGTGCAAGAAATTTTCAAAAATCCAAAACATCCCTATACTATCGGACTTATGAAAAGTAGACCTGGCAGTCAAAATACAGGCGATCGTTTATATAGCATAAAGGGACAGGTTCCCAATCCAATCAATATGCCGCCATATTGTTATTTTTATAATCGTTGCGATAAGGCCTTTGCTCCCTGTTCTCAATCTTATCCAGAATTGATGCAGTTTTCAAAAACGCATTTTGCAAACTGTCATCTCTACGATCCAAAATATGCATCAAACTTGAAAGATGAAAAGATGGAGAAACAAAATGGATAAAAATAATATAGCTAAAAATCAGGATGCAAATACTATATTAACGGTAAAAAACTTAAAAAAATATTATCCTCTTTCAAATATTGAATTTGGTAGACAAAAAAAATTTGTTAAGGCTGTCGATGATGTTTCTTTTGCTATTCAAAAAGGAACAACAATGGGCTTGGTCGGTGAATCTGGTTGTGGAAAAACAACTGTTGGGCGAACAATTTTGCGCCTACACGAAGTAACTTCTGGTCAAGTTATTTTTGACGGAAAAGATTTAGCAAAAATTTCTTCTCGACAATTGCGTTTACTCCGTCCTCAAATACAGATGATTTTCCAAGACCCCTATTCAAGTCTTTCTCCTCGTTTACCTGTTGGCGAAATTATAGGGGAGGCGGTAAAAGAGCATAAGATTGTTCCCAAAAGCGAGTACCGTTCTTATATTCACAAGGTTATGAGTGACTGCGGTTTACAAAGCCACCATTATTATCGCTATCCCCATGAGTTTTCAGGTGGGCAGCGACAGAGAATTAGTATCGCACGGGCAGTTGCCTTGCAACCAAAATTTATCATTTGTGATGAGCCTTTAAGTGCGCTTGATGTTTCTATTCAAGCACAAATTATAAATCTTATGAAAGACTTACAAGACCAATACGGATACACCTATTTGTTTATTTCCCATGACCTTTCAGTGGTGGAATATATTTCAGATACAATTGGTGTTATGTATTTGGGAAAACTCGTAGAAGTTGCAAGCAAAAAACAATTGTTTGAAAACCCCATGCATCCCTATTCTGAAGCGCTTTTGTCGGCTGTTCCCGTAGCAAACCCCGATATAAAAATGAATCGCATCATTCTAAAGGGAGATATTCCAAGCCCGGTCAATCCACCATCTGGTTGTTCCTTTCGCACGCGCTGCCCGAAGGTGATGCCAGTCTGTGCTGAAAAAGAACCGCTTTTGAAAGATTACGGCGAAGGGCATTGCCTTGCTTGTCATCTCTATGCCCAAGATTAGGAGTTTGTTTTTTGAAAGAAAGTCGAAAAGAAACAATAGATAAAAAGGCAAATAGTCTAAACGATGACGGAAGGGTTTTTGCTGACATGAGCATTGATGGAATGCCTCCTTCACTTTTTGGTAGTATAAAAAAAGCCTTCGGTGTTTGTGGACGGAAAAGATGTAAGGAGCAAAAAAAAACAAACTCCGAAAAATCTTTTTTTAAGCTAGATAGAGAAGAAAAAAAACAGCGCCTTGCAATTAGCCTTGGGGTATTTTCTTCCTATCTTGTTTTTACCCTTGTTTTTTTTGGCATTATTGCTTTGTTTTTTTTGTTTAGTCAATTTATTTGGTTTAAATAAAGTTCATGGAGAGATACAGCTTTTTTAAGATGGAGGAAAAAATGAAAAGAAATTCTTTTTATAAAAATAGATTTGTGTATATATCCCTTGTTTTACTTTTAAGCTTTGCTTTAAGTTCTTGCGGAAAAAAAATAAGAATTGTTGATCCAGTTGAATTGGGTTTTTCTTGCACAGTGTATTACAATGCACTCGGCGGAACAGTCAATAAACGCGAGATACGAGAAACCTACTATGAGCCAGGCTCTTTTCTTTTTATGCCTTCAGGTACAAGCAATATGCTGATCGAACCTATTCGAGAAGGCTATATTCTCGCAGGCTGGTATAAGGCAAAAACTGATATCCTCGATGAAAATGGAAAAGTAATAGCCTATTCTTTTAAGGCTGAAGATCGTTGGGACTTTGCAGAGGATCGAGTCTACGACGATATGAGTTTATATGCAAGATGGATTCCCCAAGGAAAGGCTGAGTATATAGATGCGGAAACTGGTCTTGTTATGTTTAGCAAAAATATATCTGACAAATCACCCGTGCTTCCTTTGACAAGGGCTGCAGAAAATCTTATAAAGAAAAAAGGCTATACCTTTGCAGGCTATTTTACCAATCCAGATTTTACGAAGCCCTTTGATTTTTCTGCTCGCCAAATCAATGCTTTGAAGCCAAACGAAAAAGAGATTGAAAAAGAAATCGCCAGTCTCTATCCGCAAATAAATCTTGAAAAACTTTCTGAAAGCGAAAAAATACTTGTTCGTACTGTTAAAAACAATCTCTACGAAGCCTATATCCAAGAATATATTGAAAACACAAAGAGTCAAAATATTTTCCTCAAGTATGAAAAGGGTCTTGTTATACATGTTGCGAGTTTGGAAGACTTACGCTATAAGGGGCAGTTGAGTTTCTCCGGACTTACCGTTGATGGCGAGCCCGTTGATCGCTATAGTATAGAAAAAGATATTGATTTTAAAGGTGCAAGTTTAGTTATGGGTGAGTCTTTTTCTGGGAAAATTTCTGGAAATGGACATAGCCTAAAAAATATTTCTCTTGTGCTTAATAGTAAACCGATCGATAAAGACAAAGAGAAAAAACTTTCACTTTTTGAAAACCTAGAAGATGCAGTTATTGAAGATTTGCATATAGAAAATTTTGTAATTAAAATCAATGCAAATGCAGGTGTAAAAGTTATGGCTGCACCCTTGGCTATCAATGGAAAAAATCTAAGTCTAAAAAATGTCTCGCTGCAAAATATACAGATCGATACAGGACGCTCCGATGATGGTAACGCCGAATATCTTTTAGGCGATTTGTTTGTAAACTCTGAAAATATATCCCTTGCAAATACGAAAGGATCTCAGTTTGCTTTTACTCATTCATCTTTTGCAAAAGTGCATAGACTACTTACAAGATAAGATGCTTTAAAAGTAAAAAAGGCTGTCTCCTTCGACAGCCTTTTTTTTAGCAGCTTGTTTATTCTTCTTCAAAAAAACCCATTGATTGAATTTTTTTATTTCGATAGTTTACAAGAACAGATGGATTTCGTTTCATTAAATCCTTTAAGTCTTTTAGGATTTGTTGTTTAATATTGTTTGCTGTTTCTTGTGGATTTGTATGTGCTCCTTCTACCGGCTCAGGGATAATGCCGTTTACAACCTTCAATGCCAAAACTTCTTTACTGGTAATTTTGAGCATAGCCGCAGCATCTTTTGCGCGCGTTGTATCACGGAGCAAAATAGAAGCGCAACCTTCCGGTGAAATAACTGAATAGATGGCATTGTCGAGCATATAAATTTTATCGCCAACACCGATACCGAGGGCTCCACCAGAACCACCTTCCCCTATGATGATACAAATAACAGGAGTTTTGAGTTGGCTAAATTCTCGTAAGTTTAGGGCAATAGCTTCTCCAATGCCGCGTTCTTCTGCGCCAAGCCCAGGATAGGCTCCCTGTGTATCTATGAAGGTGATAATCGGTCGGTTAAATTTCTCCGCTTGTTTTGCAAGGCGAAGTGCTTTTCTATAACCTTCAGGATTTGCCATGCCACCATTTCTGTCGATGGTTT
>JAAZLA010000209.1 GCA_012799545.1 Treponema sp. | reverse complement strand
TTTGCCAAGCGATAGGAGGTACTTTCTGCAGGAGTTGCTTCAAGGTTAAATAATTCTCCCGTAGTTTCTTGATAATCAGCGAGTCTCTTTCTCATATGGAGCAGCACTTTTTCAGCAAAATCTTTTCCAAGTGGATGAACTATATCGCGACCCAAAAAGTTTAGGCAGGCTTCGTTCATACCGCAAAGTCCGATTGTATTAAAGTGATTGTCCAAGGTTGAAAGATAGCGTCTTGTGTAGGGGAAAAGCCCTCCGTCTAGAAGTCTTTGTATAACCTTTCGCTTTGCGCTGAGACTTTCTTTTGCAAGGTCCATGAGATAGTTTAAGCGACTAAAAAACTCATTTTCATTTTTTGAAAGAAAGGCAATTTGTGGCAGGTTGATTGTTACAACACCTAAGGAGCCAGTAAACTCATCGGAGCCAAAAAGTCCACCACCGCGTTTTCGCAATTCTCTTTTATCGAGTTGTAAACGACAGCACATAGAACGTACATCACTGGGGTTTAAGTCCGAGTTTACAAAGTTTTGAAAATAGGGTGTGCCGTACTGGGCGGTCATTTCAAATAAAAGCCGTGCATTGTCGCTATCCCAGTCAAAGTCTTTAGTAATATTGTAGGTTGGAATGGGGTAGGCAAAGCCACGACCGGCAGCATCTCCCTCAATCATGAGCTCAATAAAAACCTTGTTTATTACGTCCATCTCTGCTTGACAATCGCCGTAGGTGAAGTCTTGGTCTTTCCCACCGACAACCGCAGGAGTGTTTCGTAAATCTTCTGGCACATTCCAGTCAAGGGTAATATTTGTAAAAGGCGCTTGTGAACCCCAACGACTTGGTGTATTTACTCCGTAGATAAAACTTTGGATACATTGGCGTACTTCTCGCTCACTAAGATTGTCAACTCGCACAAAGGGTGCAAGATAGGTGTCGAAGGAACTAAAGGCCTGTGCCCCAGCCCATTCATTTTGCATGATACCGAGAAAATTCACAATTTGATTTACCAAGGTTGAAAGGTGGGTTGCAGGCTTTGAGGTGATTTTATCAGGCACTCCGCCTAAGCCTTCTGCAATGAGTTGACGAATAGACCAACCAGCGCAATAACCTGAAAACATTGATAAATCATGGATATGGAAGGCCGCAGTTTGATGCGCCTCAGCCACTTCTGGTGAATAAATATTTTTAAGCCAATAATTAGCTGTAATTGTTCCAGAGTTGTGAAGGATGAGACCGCCGAGAGAAAAATTGACGTTTGCATTTTCGTTTACTCGCCAGTCCGATTGGCTTAGGTAGCCGTCCATGGTTGTATTGATATCGACCATGAGTTTTTTTGTATCACGAATTGCTTCGCGCTTTGCACGGTAGAGAATATAAGCCTTGGCAATCCCCACCTCGGAATGCTCAATGAGTACTTCTTCTACAATATCCTGAATTTCTTCAATCGCAGGAATTGACTGTGCATGTCTACCAGCCATCATAAGGCGAATTTTTTCTTCTACCGCTTCGGTAAGCAATTCTGCCTTATCTGGGTTTGGTCTTTTTTCCACCGCTTCAATCGCCTTCCCGATGGCTGTTTTGATTTTCAAACGATCATAATCCCCTATTTCACCCGATCGTTTCACTACTTGTTTGATGAACATGGCCGTTTCAGCATCATTCGCTTTTCCCAAAAAACTTTTCCATTCTGGGAATACCGTTTCATTGCCCATTCTTGCCCTCCAGTTTATTTACTTCCTCTATGAATTCTTCTAAGCTTTCAAAATGCTTATATACCGATGCAAAGCGAATATAAGCAACCTTGTCTACTTCATAGAGCTTTTCTAAAACAAGCTCCCCGAGTTCATTTGTAGAAATTTCTCTTGTTGTCCTTCCGTGCATTACCGCATGATCTTCTATTTCATTTATAATGCTTTCTTTTGTTGCCGTAGATATAGGTCGTTTTTCCAATGCCCGTTCAATGCCTTTTTCAAGTTTATGCCTGTCAAAGGGCTGTCGCCGATTATCGCGTTTTATAACCATAAAGGGTTTTTCTTCTATGTGTTCATAGCTCGTAAATCGATAACTGCAAGAAAGACATTCACGTCTTCGGCGAATGCTCTCGCCTCCAGCCATAGTTCTCGATTCAAGTACCTTATCGTCAAAACTGCCACAATAGGGACATCGCATAATTCATCCTGTATCTAGTGTTTTTTTACTTCTAAATAGATGATATAACACTATATACATAAATGCAAGTGAAAAAGATAAAAAAGAGAGATAAAACTTTGTTTTTTTTTAAGAATTTTCTGGAAAAAAAGAAGAAAATTTTGGACGTAAGAAAAAGGCTAAAAAAACAGTGATAATTACTTTTATAATATCGAAAATAATATAGGGTTGGATTAAAACGAGGTAAACTGTTTGTATTGCAGATAGACTGAATTGAAAGCCTTTTATATGAAGGTATTGTAAGAGTCCTAAAAGCCAAATAATAGCATATCCAAGGACTGTTGCTTTTATAATTTTTTTTATATCTTGTTTTTCGTTTTTAGGATTTTTGAGAATAAGCCCAGAAACAAGGCTTGCAATAAAATATGCAACTAAAAACCCGCCGCTTTCTCCCGAAAGTCGCTCGAAACCTTGTGTTTGTATTAAAGCTGACTTTGAAAAAAGAGGGAGTCCGAGTGCTCCGAGAACGAGGTAGAGTCCGACAGCTCCAGCTCCTTGCGTTCCACCGAGAAGGACGCCTGCTAAAACAGCAAACATATTTTGTAAAACGATGGGGTATTGTGCAAAATTATAAAAGCCAAAGATCTCGGGGGAAATATGAAAAAATGAAGAGAGGTAGATCAAAACAGTGAAAGAGAGAACTAAAAGCGATTTTTTAGTATTGTTTTGCTTGTTAGCTATTTTCATTGCTATCTTCCTTGGTTAGTGTTCTTTCTATATCTTTTTTTCCCTTCAAATTTTCCTTCGATTTTACCTTGGCATGGATTTTATTTTTGAGAAAAAGGAGGCAGTGAAAGAGAACAAAGAGGGCCGAACAAAGAGGGACCCAATTTCCAAACCGTGCATAGGTTGTTAGTTGGTTTTTGTAGAGCGGTACTGAAACACTGAGGGCATCGGAGACAAAAAGGGGTAAATCAGCTATCCGATTTCCGTAGGCATCGACGACTACCGTGTAGCCCGAGTTTGTACTTCGTATAAGCGGTTTTCGAAACTCAAGTGCACGGAAGGATGCAACAACAAAGTGTTGTATTTCAGCAGAGTTTGTCTTTGACCAAGAATCGTTTGTGAGGTTTACAAAAACATCTGCCCCCAAATTGTTCATTTTTCGGCAAAGGTCGGTAAAGGCATCTTCAAAGCAAACGAGATTTGCGATACGTACCGTATTGCCAGATTTTAAGGCGAGAGGAAAGAGACGTATTTCACTACCGGCTGTCCAGCCACTCGAAAACCCTGCTACTTTTTGCATTAGTTTTTGCATCCATAGGCTGTCAGCATAAGGAATAGCTTCTGCAAAGGGGACGAGCTGTGATTTTGCAGAGTATCCGTCAAGTTTTGCATCGCTATCGAATATGAGAATAGCATTTCCAAAGTTAATCTCTTCTACAGAAAAGCCTTCTTGTTCTCGTTTTATTTGATTTTTTGTTTGTGGTAAGCGTACGACGCCACCTATCGCAAAGGGAACCTGCTTTTCGCGAATAAAGGGGAGCAGGGGACGTTCTGGTGGATAGTGCTCAAGCCGTTCATAATAATCGGGTAGATAAAGGGAATTTATATTGGTTTCGCTCCATACGATGAGATCGGCTTTGGTATTCATTTGGCCAAGATTTTTTTCGCTCAGTGCTTGCGAAATAAGAATACCTTTTTT
>JAAZLA010000208.1 GCA_012799545.1 Treponema sp. | reverse complement strand
TTTTTTTCCAATGTTACCGGTGATATAATCAAAAGCGGAGAAGAAGCAAAAAGACGTGCGGTAGAACATATTACCTATCCTGTTTTATGGACAAGTGTAGAAAAAAAGATTCATGCTTTTTTTGAAGAGTCAAAGTCAAAGGCAGTTTTACTTGAAGTTGGACCGGGGAAAGTTTTATCTGGTTTATGGCGAGATTCTGGCTATGCAGAAGCAATTACGAGTATCCCTTGTGGAACTCTTGAACAAATACAATCAATTATCTAAGTGAGGTAAAGTATGTTATTAAAAGGAAAAACAGCATTAGTTACAGGTACCTATCAAGGTATCGGTGTAGAAATCGTTAAGCGATATTTAGAAGAAGGCGCAAGCGTATGGGGTGTATCAATTAAACCGTCACCAGTAAAAGAAGAGCTCGAAGCGTATGCAAAATCTTTTGGCGGAAGCTTTACAGAAATTTATGCCGACGTTTCTAACAAAGAGGAAGTTGTTCCTGTTTTGGAAAAGGCACTCAAAGATTCTGGAGGCTTTGACATTCTGGTAAATAACGCCGGTATAACAAGAGATGGTCTATCTTTTAGAATGTCTATGAAGGACTGGGACGATGTTATTCGCGTAAACCTAACGAGTGTATTTATCGTTAGCCAAGTTATTTCATCAGATATGATAAAAAAACGAAAAGGTTCAATTATCAATATGTCTAGTATCGTTGGGCTTCATGGTCAAGGCGGACAAGTAAACTATTCAGCGAGCAAGGCTGGACTCATCGGCTATAGCAAAAGTCTTGCAAAAGAAGTTGCAGGTCGCGGAGTGCGAGTAAATCTCATTGCACCTGGTTTTATCGATACTGATATGACTCAAGCTATTCCAGAAGAAGCTCGAGCAAAATGGCTTGAGACAATCCCTATGAAAAAGGGTGGAACCATGAAAAATGTTGCTGACTCCTGTGTCTTTTTAGCGTCAGATTTATCAAGTTATATTACAGCGCAAATCATTGGCGTTGATGGTGGCATGGGGGCCTAAGATGAGACGAGTTGTCGTAACAGGCTTAGGTGCTGTCACTCCCTTGGGAAATACTTTGGCAGAAACTTGGTCTGGCGTAAAAGAAGGAAAAAGTGGTATTTCTGAAATTACACTTTTTGATGCGAGCGATTTTAGTTGTAAGATTGCGGGTGAAGTAAAAGACTTTAACCCATCGGATTGGATGGACAGACGGGATGCACGAAAGATGGCGCGTTTCACCCAACTCGCGGTTGCTGCAACAGCCCAAGCTTTAGAAGATGCAGGTTTGACAAAGGATACAATCGACAAAGAAAAAACAGGTTGTATTTTAGGAAACGGTATCGGTGGTTTTGAAGTAACAGAACATTCTATGAAAAAATACTTTGATGCAGGAAATGCACGTATTCCGCCTTTAACGATTCCCTTGCTTATTCCAAATGAAGCACCGGGAAATATTTCTATGATCTATGGCTTACATGGTATGGGTTTTACGATTGCAACCGCTTGTGCTTCTGGAACCGATGCCCTCGGTCTTGCTCTCGACCAAATACGCAGCGGTCGCATGGACATGTGTATTTCTGGCGGAACTGAGGCAACGGTAACCGGTTTTGGTATCGGTGGATTTAGCGTTTTGCAAACCTTACCCACTTCATTTAATGATGACCCAACAAAGGCAAGTCGTCCCTTTGATAAACGAAGGGAAGGTTTTGTTATGGGAGAAGGTGCAGGTATACTTATCTTGGAAGAATATGAATCTGCCCTCAAGCGTGGTGCAAAAATCTATTGTGAACTTGCAGGCTACGGAGCTTCCTCCGATGCCTACCATATAACAAGTCCTGACCCCTCAGGAATTGGCGGGGCTTTGGCACTAAAAACCGCTCTCAAAGATGCAGGCGTAAAACCCGAAGACGTCGATTACTACAATGCACACGGGACATCGACTCCAATTAACGATCCTTCCGAAACACAAATGATAAAAATGGCTTTTGGTGAACACGCATATAAGATGAAGGTTTCTTCAACAAAAAGCATGACTGGGCACTGCCTCGGTGCTGCCGGCGGTATAGAAGCTATTTTATCAGTAAAAGCAATTGAAGAAGGATTTTATCCTCCAACAATTAACTTGGACGATCCAGCCATAGATGAAGGTTGCGATCTCGACTATGTCCCAAACAAGGGAATTGACGCTTCTGCCACTGGTGGTATCTCATGTGCAGCATCTGGCTCCTTAGGCTTTGGTGGGCACAATGGCGTCCTTATTTTTAAGAAGGTAAAATAAATGAGTGTTACAAAAGATATTGAAAGTTTAATCCCGCACAGAAAACCATTTTTATTTGTCGATGAAATTCTTTCATGCGATGCCGAAGGTTCAGTAAGCGAACATATTTTTACTGAAGATGAATTTTTCTTTGAAGGCCACTTCCCCGAATACCCCGTTGTTCCTGGCGTTATCCTCGTCGAAACAATGGCACAAGCAGGTGGAGCGGCATTGAGCTATCAAAAAACGTTTGCAGAAGGCTCTCTCTTCTTTTTGGCAACTGTTGATAAGGTAAAGTTTCGCCGCCAAGTTCGCCCTGGCGATAAGGTACGAATGGAAGTAAAAAACCTACGCGTATCACCAAAGATGATTAAGCAATCTGGAAAAGCCTATGTCGGTGATGAAGTTGCCGCAGAAGCTGAATGGATGTGCTTAGTTGGCAGCGCAAACTAAAAAACAGGAGAAAAACTCATGATAATAAAACCAATGATTCGAAGCAATATTTGTTTGAACGCACATCCAGCTGGATGTAAACAAGCCGTTTTAGATCAAATTGAAATTACAAAAAAAGTTCGAGCAGAATATGACAAAAAAAATGCTTCAAAGGGGAAAAATCTTCGCCCTATAAAAAATGTACTCGTGCTTGGTTGCTCAAACGGCTACGGACTTGCAAGTAGAATTACCGCAACCTTTGGCTACGATGCTGCAACCATAGGCGTGTCCTATGAAAAAGCGGGAACAGAAACAAAGGGCGGAACACCAGGTTGGTACAATAACCTTGCATTCGATGCGGAGGCAAAAAAAGCAGGCTTAGTTTCTGTAACAATTGACGGAGATGCTTTTTCCGACCCCATAAAACAAGACGTAATACAAGCAGCAAAAGAAAACAATATGGTCTTTGATCTTGTAATTTATTCGCTTGCAAGCCCTGTTAGAACCGATCCAGAAACGGGAGTTATGTATAAATCTGTTCTAAAACCATTTGGCACAAAATACACAGGAACAACCATCGATGCAATGACTGGCGAAATGAAAGAAATTTCTGCTGAACCTGCAAACGAAGATGAGGCGATGCAAACAGTAAAAGTTATGGGTGGAGAAGATTGGGAACGATGGATAGACCAACTTTCCGAAGCAAATCTCCTTGCAGAAAACTGCCTCACTCTCGCCTATTCTTATGTTGGTCCAGAAGTTTCACAAGCTATTTATAGAAGGGGAACTATTGGTAAGGCAAAAGAACACTTAGAAAAAACCGCAAAGGTTTTGACAGAAAAAATGGCAAACATAAAAGGTGAAGCCTATGTTTCAGTCAATAAGGGCTTGGTAACCCGTGCCAGTGCAGTTATCCCCATTATCCCCTTGTATCTTTCTGTACTCTTCAAAGTAATGAAAGAGCAAGGAAGCCACGAAGGCTGCATCGAACAAATCAATCGATTGTTTTGGGAACGTCTCTACCTCCCTACTGATGGTTCTGAGTTTGCAAAAATTCCTGTAGACGAAGAAAACCGAATCCGCATTGATGACTGGGAAATGGACCCACAAGTTCAAGCTGAAGTTGATCGCATCATGCCACTCGTTACTCAAGAAAACGTAGGCGAACTTGCAGACCTTGAAGGATATAGACATGACTTCTTGGCAACTTCAGGTTTTGATATTGCAGGAGTAGATTACGAAGCTGATACAGAACGCTTCGACCGCATTTAAAATACGACACAAACTTCCGATGCACAAGTTTGTATGCATCGGGAGAAAAAGAGGAAAATATGAACGAAGCATTTATTTTAAGCTTACTAGAAAAATTTGATACAAGCTCAGTAAAAGAATTGGAAATACAAAAAGATGGAACAAAGATTTCCTTGAGCAAAAACGATCGAGCTATACAATCACAAGCTCCTGCACAGTTCCCAACAGCTACGAGTCAGGCAGCTGCCTCCCCTGTTGCTACAAAAAATACAGCAGAAGATGCAAGTGAAAAAAAAGCAGCTGCATCAAGTAAGCTAAGCGATGCACTTACTATTAAAAGTCCTATAGTTGGAACCTTTTATCGCTCACCTTCTCCCGACTCTCCCGCCTATGTAGAAAAAGGCAAGAAGGTAAAAAAAGGAGATGTTATCTGCATACTTGAAGCTATGAAAATGATGAATAGCCTAGAAGCTGAATTTGATTGCATAATTGAAGACATCCTTGTAACAAATGGCGAACTAGTAGAATTTGATCAAGATTTATTTACCGTAAAAAAAATCTAAGAGAAAAGCATGATAAAAAAAATACTTATTGCGAACCGTGGAGAAATTGCGGTTCGCGTTATTCGAACCTGTAAGGAAATGGGCATTGAAACTGTTGCAGTCTACTCTTCGGCCGACAAAGAAAACTTACACGTAAAACTTGCAGACAAAGCCTATTGCATAGGACCTGCACCCTCAAGCAAAAGCTACTTAAACGCAGAAGCCCTCATTACAATAGCGCTACAAACTGGTTGTCAGGCTATACATCCAGGAGTTGGCTTTCTTTCCGAAAATCCTCGCTTTGTTCGCGACGTCGAAAAAGCTGGGCTCATTTGGATTGGACCAAAATCTGATATAATTGAAATGCTCGGAGATAAGGTGCAAGCCCGTGCAACTGCTATAAAAGCAGGACTTCCTATTACACCTGGAAGCGATGGTGCGATAAAAACAGAAGAAGAAGCAATTGCTATTTCTGAAAAATGCGGTTTTCCTGTTATCATAAAAGCTGCCTCTGGTGGCGGCGGCAAGGGTATGAGAATTGTTTATAAAAAAGAAGACCTCAAGGAAAACTTAACAATTGCATCTCGTGAGGCTGAAGCAAACTTTGCTGACGGAACAGTCTATATTGAAAAATACTTAGTAAATCCGCGCCACGTTGAGCTGCAAGTTGTAGCCGATGGTAAGGGAAATGTCGCTGTGCTCGGCGAGCGTGATTGTTCAGTTCAAAAAAATCACCAAAAATTGATTGAAGAAAGTCCCTCTCCCTCAGTTAGCCCAAAAATGCGACAAGAAATGACAGAGGGAGCAAAAAATCTTTTTGCAAACTTAAAATATCGCGGGGCCGGAACTATAGAATTTCTTGTTTCAGGAGATGCCTTTTTCTTTATGGAAGTGAATGCGCGTATTCAAGTGGAACATCCAGTAACCGAGTTTGTAACGGACTCAGACATCGTGCGAGAACAAATCCTTGTTTGCTCTGGTTTACCTATGGAAGTCTCGAGCGAAAAAAACAA
>JAAZLA010000207.1 GCA_012799545.1 Treponema sp. | reverse complement strand
GCTTAGGGAAAGGTGTCGCAACTGCTTCCCTAGCAAGCCTCTTGGAAAAAGCTGGTTTAAAAATTGCCTTAATGAAGTGTGACCCCTATATAAACGTTGATGCAGGTAATATGAGCCCCTATCAACATGGTGAAATCTACGTTACCGATGACGGTACAGAAACAGACCTTAATTTAGGCAATTATTCACGATTTACAAATGTGAGTCTTTCAAAGCACAATTCCGTTACAACAGGGAAAATTTACGAAGAAGTTATAAAAAACGAGCGTGCCGGGCGCTACAATGGCAGAACCATACAAGTTATACCACATATAACCGACGAAATAAAACGGCGCATCCTCTATCTTGCTTCGAGCAATGAAGCAGATATTGTTATTGTTGAAATAGGTGGCACTGTCGGCGACATTGAATCCATCCCTTTTTTAGAAGCAGCTCGTCAACTCATTCGAGAAAAAGGAAGAGGAAATGCGCTTTCTATCCATCTCACCCTCGTCCCCATGGTGAGTGGCAATGAACTTAAAACAAAACCTACCCAACATTCGGTAAAAAAAATGCAGGAGATTGGTATACAGCCTGATATTCTTCTTTGTCGAAGCGAATCTGAACTCCCTGAGGACTTAAAACATAAAATTGCCCTTTTTTGCAATGTCGAAAAGGATGCAGTCTTTACCTCCATCGATGTTGAACATACCGTCTATGAACTTCCCGTTTACTTTCATAAACAAGGTTTAATGCAAAAAGCCCTACAAAAACTCAATATAAACGACACTGTCTCTGATATTTCAAGTTGGAACCTCTTTTTACGCCGATTCAATAATCCGAAACAAAGCTTAAAAGTCGGTATGCTCGGACAAAAAAACTACCTCGACGATTGCTATAAATCTGTTCGCGAGTCTCTTCTCCATGCAGCAGTTACGGGAAACAATGCCTCGCTCGAAATCATAAAAATAGATGCAGAAACAATTGAATCCTGCACAAACCCCAAAGATTATTTCAAAGATATCGATGCAATCATTATTCCAGGAAGCTATGGACAACGAGGCTTTTTAGGCTTACTCGCCACAGTACAATACGCACGCGAGCAAAAAATCCCCTTCTTAGGTATAGACTTGGGCATGCAATTGATGGCAATCGAGGCAGCGAGAAATATCCTCGGATGGCAAGAAGCTGACTCGACGGAATTTATTCAAAACACAGAATATCCCATTATTTCCCTCCCCGAAGAACAAGCAGGGCTCACAGCGGCAGGAGTTATGCGCCTTGGTGCAATGGAAGTTCGCTTGCTAAAGGGCAGCCTCATAGAATCTGTGTATAAATCGACTACCATAATGGAAAGACACCGATCAAAATATGCCTTTGACAAAAAATATACCGAAGATTTGGAAAAAACAGGCCTCAGTATCACAGGATTTTCGACAAAAGACAATTCTGTAGAAGCCTTTGAGTGGAAAGACCACCCTTGGGGCATTGGCGTGCAATTTCACCCCGAGTTTACATCCCAGCCATCAAAACCACATCCCTTATTTACCGCATTTATCAAAAGCGCTTTAAAAAACACATGAAACAGAGCCTTATTATTCGATTTTTACTGAGCCTCTGTATCTTTTTTTTCTGTTCCTGTTCTCTCATATACCGAACAGAACTCAGTGAAGAAGAAGAAAGCGAGCTGAGCCTCTATGATTTGGTGATGACAAAGGTAAGCAATGGAAAAAAAGAAAGCCTCGTTAAAGCAAAGCAAATGGAAAAGTATCGAAAAGATGAACACATGTATGCAAAAGACGTGTCCTTTATCTTGTACGATAAAAACGAGGCGATAGAAACAGAGGGAAGCGCCGGCTTTATGAAATCTGAAAAAGATAAACTTTTAGTTTTTTCTGGTGGTGTGAGCCTCACTTCATACAAGGAAGATGTCAACATTGAGGCAGAAAATCTGAGGGTCGATACAGAACTTGAGCAGCTAACAAGTGCACAAGATGATACCATTTTAATCGAATACGGCATAAATGAGGGAAAAAACACAAAACTTTTTATACATGCGCAAACAATAGCGGCGAGCGGCGTAAGCAATACAATTCGTATAAGCGGAAAAGTAAGTGGTTTAATCATCGTTGACGATGAAGATGCGAGAGGAATAGAATGAAAAAAAAATACCTTTTAGCCCTAGCCTTTTTGGGAGCTTTTTTTTGTATATACACAGAAACAATATATTTTAGCGGCGATTCCCTTGTCGCAAAAACAAGTGAAAATAGCGAATACACAAGCTTAGATGGAAATGCGGAAGTCAAAACCGACGACCTTGAAATACAGGCAGACTTTATCGAAATTTCTGGAAAAAATTTTCGTTTTATCACCGCAAGTGGGCGAGTTTCTGGAAAAAACCTCACATCGAACTTTAGCTTTTCTTGCGAAAAGCTACACTATGACCGCATAACAAAAATAGCTCTTTTAGAAACGGCTGTTGAACTTCACGATACAGAAAATGATGTGCGGATAAGTGCACAAAGTATTGAATACAACCAAAAGACAGATATTGCCACAATGCAAATAGAGGTACGTCTTACAAGCAAGGACTCAATTTGTACGAGTGCCCTTGCAATTTATAACAAGGCGCAACAAAGGGTCGTCTTGAGCGGGAGTCCAAAAATAGAGCGGAACAAGGATATTTTTCAAGCACAGGAAATTATTCTCGATATCCAAACGGAAGAAATAAAACTCGATGGAAAAATTCGTGGCAGTATCGTAAATGAAAATGCCGAAGATAAAAAACAGGAGAAGGATAAAAGTGACTAAAAGGCTCGCGAAAACCTCCCTAAAAAAAACAAAGGATGCAGAATAATGGCTGAACTTTCTATACATAGCTTGTATAAACGCTTTGGGAAAAAAGAAGTGGTACGCGGAATTGATTTTTCTATGCAAGAAGGCGAAATTCTGGGACTTTTAGGCCCAAATGGAGCAGGAAAAACGACAACTTTTTATATGATCGTTGGTTTTTATCCACCCTCCGCTGGTGAAGTTTTTTTAAATGAGCAATGCATTACAAAACTTCCCATGTATAAGCGCGCGCGTTTAGGTATCTCCTATCTTCCGCAGGAACCTTCTGTTTTTCGAAAACTCAGTGTTGAAAAAAATATCTGGGCTATTTTGGAGTCACGGCAGGATTTAAGTCATGCTGAAAAAAAAGAGCATTTGGAAAACCTCCTTGAAGAATTTAATATAGCCCATTTACGAAAACAATCAGCCTACACACTTTCTGGTGGTGAAAGGCGACGCACAGAAATAGCTCGATCCCTTGCCATTGAACCAAAATTTTTACTTCTTGACGAACCCTTTGCTGGAATCGACCCCATAGCAGTAGCCGACATAAAAGAAATGATACAAATCCTCGCAAATCGGGGCATTGGTATCCTTATCACCGACCACAATGTACGCGACACCCTCGAAATAACTACCCGCTCCATAATAATAAGCGAAGGACAGATTGTAAGCCAGGGAAACAAAGAGGAAATTCTTGAATCCCCCCTTGCTCGCAAGCTCTATCTCGGAGAAAGCTTTAAAATGTAGCTTTGTAGCCACTTTTTACGTCCTTAAAAGCCACCAATCTCCCCCCTTTCTATACGCTTTTATATAGTTATGTTTGACAACACGCCCCTTTTGTGATATTCTGTACTTTGAACTTGTCTAGTTTGGAGGACCTGATGAAGTATGTACTATTTATTGGTCTCCCAATTGCTGGAGTTGTTCTTGGATGGACTATTCGCTGGCTCTATGCCAGAATTCAATTATCTGCGTCTGAACAAAGAGCAGAACGAATTACGCAAGATGCGATAAAAGAGGCTGAAGCTCAAAAAAAAGAAATTTTATTAGAAGCGAAAGACCAACTCATTCGAGAGCGAAATCAACAAGAGAGGGAGAACAGAGAGCGCCGGGGCGAACTTCAACGAGTAGAAAGACGATTATTGCTTAAAGAAGAAACACTTGATAAAAAAGAAAACACATTAAATGATCAAGAAAAGGAATTTGAAAAAAGAGAAAAACACATTGTAGCTAAAGAAGAAGAGTTATCTTTACAAGAGACACGCTATATACAAGAACTCGAGAAAATTTCAGGTTTTACTGCTGATGAAGCAAAGGCAATTATCATTCAAAGCTTGGAGAACGAAGCAAAGCATGATGCGCAAGCCTTGTTGAATAAAATTGAACAAGAGGCACAAATTGCATCAGAGAAAAAAGCACGCGAAATCTTGGTTGCAACTATACAACGTATTGCAACTGAAACAACGAGCGATGTAACTGTTGCAACAGTTTCACTGCCGAGCGACGAAATGAAGGGGCGCATTATTGGGAGGGAGGGAAGAAATATCCGCACCCTCGAAACACTTACTGGGGTCGATGTTATTATCGATGATACACCAGAAGCGGTTGTTATTTCTTGTTTTGATCCTGTTCGCAAGGAAATTGCGAAGGTTGCACTTGAACGGCTCATTACCGATGGACGCATTCATCCAGCTCGGATTGAAGAAATAGTGCAAAAGGTAACAAAAGAAATTCAACATAAGATCTACGAAGAAGGCGAAAAAGTGCTCTTCGATCTTGGTATTCATAATATGAGCCAGGAAGGAGTTCGAGCCCTTGGTAGATTATACTTTAGAACGAGCTATGGACAAAATGTCCTTATGCACGCAAAAGAAGTAGCAATTATTGCAGGAATGTTAGCTGGAGAAATTGGGGCAAACAAGGAACTTGCAAAACGAGCAGCGGTTTTACACGATATTGGGAAGGGTGCAGAAACTGATTCAGACCAAAACCACGCAGAAGTGGGAATGGACCTTGCACGAAAAATGGGCGAAGATCCAAGGGTTATAAACGCAATCGGTGCCCACCACAATGATGTGGAGCCGACAACAATTGAAGCAATTGTAGTACAAATTGCAGATGCAATTTCTGCTGCACGTCCAGGGGCAAGGCGAGAAACCATAGATAACTATGTAAAACGTCTTGAAAACCTTGAGGCAATTGCGGAACACTTTGAAGGCGTAGAAAAAGCCTACGCAATTCAAGCAGGTCGTGAGCTACGCATCTTGGTAAATAACGAAAAAATTCCTGATGCAGAGGTTAAAGATTTGGCGCGAAATATTGCAAAACAAATCGAAGCAGACCTCAAGTATCCGGGGCGAATTAAGATCACGATGATTCGTGAAACACGTATTGTAGAATACGCTCGCTAAAAAAACCAAAATCTACAAAAACCTTCAAAGTCTCGCGCTTTGAAGGTTTTTTTTTATCTTTTACAATCTATGTATAAAACGATACTTAAAAAGACATCGCCTCTATATAAGCCTTTGCAAAAAAAGCATTATCAGCGAGCTGAACGAGGGTCGTTTGAGAAAATTCTTTTTCTACAAAGCTAGATAGGGTATGGAAATCTGCTTCGAGAGCAGCCTTTGTACATAAAAAAGCACCGTCTAAAACCGCATTTTCCCTCAAGCTTATTTTTTTTGCCAAACCGGCATCCAAAAGTCCTGTTTTTTCTATATCCTTCACTTCTATATGCGAGCCAAAGGCTCCTGCAATAAAAACTACATCTATTTCTTCTGCATCTATCTGCATTTCAAAAAGAAGGGTGTCGACAGCGGCACGGATAGCAGCCTTGGCAAGTTGTAAAACGCGAACATCTTCTTGACATAAAAGCGGTTTTTCAACCAAAATAAAGCCTGTTGCATCCATTTGTCCTTGACTCAGCATGAGGGAGAGCGCATGAAGGAGCTCGGAGCCCTTGAGTTCGCTCTTCGTTTTGCCACCTTCAAAGGCTGGTCCTGCAGCAGTCGATGCCACAAGATTTTTCCCCCTGTGCCGCAAAACTAACTCGGTATTTGTTCCAATATCTATGAGCAATTGAGACGTTTCTCTGCAAGCTTTATCAAAACGACTCGCCTTTTCTTTCAGCTGCCAAAGCCCTACCCCCAAACTTGCCGCAACTAAATCTGCACCGATAAAGGCATCAAAACAAGCGGGAATAAAAACTTCTGTGTTTTTTTCGCTAAAAAGGGGCGCGATTTTCGTAGCAAGACCGCCAAAAACTGCGTCCAAGGAAAAAGCCCTTCCAAAAAATTCGAGCGGTGTAAAAGGAAATGTTGCCATACCGCTTATATCTAAGCCAAGTAAAAAATGTAATTGCACGGTATTTGCGACAATTACAAGGCTTTGTATCTTTTTATCATTTAGACAGGAAAAAAGCCCTTCTACAAGAACCTCACGTAAAAGCTGCGTTTGTATTTCTTGGCCTTTTTGCATTGCATGGAGGATACGACTCATAATATCGCTGCCAAATCGATATTGGGGGTTACGAAATAGCGTTTTTCTCTGTCCATCAAAGAAAATAATATTTGTTGTGCCAATATCGATTACTAAATTCATTTTTTTCTCGAGCTTTTGCCTCTATCCGACTAGATTTTCTTTCGTGAGCCTGGTTTGACGAGCGGTATTTCTCCTGCATCGCAAAGAGGGCAGTTAGTTGGCTCAAACTTGAGCGTTGGTGAGCGCAATGCAGAAAAAATAGGCCAGCTAAAGGGGTTTTCTGCATTTTCGGCCCTGCGGTCGACGATGCAAATAGATGCTACAATTTTTGCTCCTAAATCTTGTAAAACCTTTGCACTTTCAAGCGTTGAACGCCCGGTGGTAATAACATCTTCTGCAAGAAGGATTTTCATTCCCTCTTTTATTTCAAAACCACGACGCAAAACCATGTCTCCGTCTTCATTTCTTTCGGTAAAAAATGCAGGGGTCCCCAGTTGCCGTGCAAACTCGTAGGCAGGAATAATGCCACCCATTGCAGGACCGACTACGGCATCGAAGTCTATTTTTTCTGCGTTTTTTTCTGCAAGAATCTCTTGGACTGGCACCGATAAAACAAGACTTGCTTTATCGGGATATTGCAATAACTTTGCACACTGAAAGTATTTGTCAGAGTGACAGCCTGATGATAATAAAAAATGCCCACTGAGCATTGCTTCACTTTCTTGTAAAATTGAAATAATATCCATTTCCTACCTCGTTTTATCAAACATACTATCCGTTTATCTATATTTAGGAAGTTATCTATGAGCATAGCAAATTTTTTGTTTATTCGCAATAAAACCAGGTTAATTCGTGTTTATTATAGCAAAGATGTTGTACAAAACTATGTGGGATTTCAGCAAAGGCATCGATAATCTGCCAGTCTATATCTCCTTGTAGTTTAATTGTGCAAATCATTTTTTTTGTTATGCCAGACGCGAGTATTTTTTTTACCCATTCGAGTAAACGTTCCGGGTAGCAAATAACATCGGAAAATATCCAATCGAAGGGTCCTAGTTCTTCAAGCGGCAGGGTGAAAGCGTCGTGTTTGATAAAGCGAACCTTGGGGTCTTTCATAAGCTTCTCGTCAAGAGCAGTCCTATCAACCGCAAGAACCTCGCAGCCTAGTTGGCGCAAAACCCAGGTCCAGCCTCCAGGGCAAGCACCAAGATCGAGGCAGCGCTCATTTTTTTGCGGAATGCTTCCTTTTGCACTGTATAAACGCGTTAAAGCTTCTTGAAACTTTAGATAAGCTCTGCTCGGTGGTTCTATCTTATCTTCAACTAAACTCAGGCAACCAGCGGCTAGAGGGCTGCTTGTTTTTGCACTGCATAAAATGAGCTCTTTTTTCACAAGCGTAAATAAGCCCATGGGACTTTCGGGTATGAGATAGGGAAAACTACGCGGTTTGGGATTTATGTAGGGAAGCGATTCAACGATGAGGGCCGCCCGACGGAATAGCTTGTACTGATACGAGCCCCAGTTTCTTTGAATATTTCGCAAAGAAAGGGCTGCTTGTTTTATAGAAGAAAAATCCAAGAGAGCGGGCGCCTCTAAAACCGTCGCTGCCCAATAGGGATTTTTTTCCTCATTCCACTGCGGAATATACAAGAGATTGCCAAAAAGAAGGGGCTCGCTTGAATGTGGAAAAATACTTATTTCTTTTTCGCTATAATCGGAATCAGAGTTTTTTATATTCTTTACATCGATAAAAAAACGCTCTCTTATCTCCAATAATAAAAAATCAAGCATCTCAGGGTAGGCTAAAAAAGCCCGCCCCGAAATGGGTTTTAAGCTAAGGTCCATGGGACCAAGTATATCAATAAAAGTAAGTATATTCTATCGATTTTTTATCAAGTCTTTATTCATTTTCCAACGATTTCTTGTCGAGCTTATTTTTTTAGCGCAAGGAAGAAGCTTCTTCTAAAAAATTTAGAGTCGTTCCTCCCAGAATGTTTTTTTTTCTCGAGCTTCAAGATTATCGATATAGGCTTCAAATGGCTTCATACCTACGGAACGAAGAAACTTAAAACCAATTTCTGTTGATTTTGATTTATTTTGAACCCAAACTGGCTCACCCACAAGCGTAAAAGAGTCGATATCCGCTAGTACCGGAAAAATTAAAATCTCGTATTCCATATCCATCTCAATATTTAGAAATACATTAAAATGAATCCTACAGCCTATTTTACTTACATCAACTAAGACACCAGAAAATTGACTGAGATTTGGAACACTTACTTTTGCAACCTCTTCAAAACGCTTTGCTTTTCTTAAGTTGGTTTTATCCATGTTAATAGCATCACTTGTTTTATGCAAATTGTCAAGCTTAAAAAGCACTACCGAAACTCGCAATAACCTATTGACTTACTAGGTTATTATTTGCTAGACTAAATCATATTGGAGGTACAATATGAACGATAAAACAATTTCAGTAGCGGTTTTTGACGCAAAACCCTACGATATAGTATTTTTTAATAAGGCAAATGAAAAATATGGCTATGATTTACATTTTTTTGAGTTTCGCCTAAAAGCGTCGACAGCACATGCAGCGAAGGGTTTTGACGTTGTTTGTGCCTTTGTAAATGATGCGATTGATGAAAAAACAGTGAGCATTTTAAAAGAGCACAATGTGCAACTTATTACCATGCGCTGTGCAGGCTATAATAATCTAGACTTAAAAGCGCTTTTCAATACAATTCATGTTACCCGGGTACCTGCCTACTCACCCTACTCTGTTGCTGAGCATGCGGTTTCTCTCTTACTTGCACTTACAAGAAAAATTCCTCAAGCTTTCAATAGAACAAAAAGCGGAAACTTTAGCCTCGTGGGTTTAACCGGAAGAGATATGCAGGGGCGAACAATCGGTATTGTAGGGACGGGAAAAATAGGGAAAATTATGGCGAACATTGCAAAAGGCTTTGGGATGAATATTCTCCTTTTCGACGTCTTCCCCGATCAAGCTTGGGCAAAAAACATTGGTGCAGAATACGTTTCAAAAGAACGCCTTTTTAAAGAAAGCGATGTTATCACCCTGCACTGCCCTCTTACACCTGAAACTCGCCATTTTGTAGACCTTCCGTCTATTGAACTGATGAAAAATGATGCTGTCATAATAAATACAGGACGTGGTGCCTTAATTCACACAAAGGCCCTGGTGCATGCCCTCAAACACAAGCTCATCGGCGGTGCTGCCCTTGATGTCTATGAGGAAGAAGATAAATACTTTTTTGAAGATTGGTCAACCGAAGTTATCGAAGATGATACCCTCGCTCGCCTTATGACCTTCCCAAATGTGATTATTACCAGTCATCAAGCTTTTTTAACGCAAGATGCGCTCGAGTCAATTGCGCACACAAGCTTTGAAAATATTCGTGCCTACTTTGCGGGGGAAGCCTTGGAGAATGAAATATGCTATCAATGTGGGCAAAACAGAGATTCTTGCACGCACGCGAAAACGGGCAGGTGTTTTTAAAACACAAAGAGCTATGGCAAAGGGCCTAGCTCTTTTTTTCCCCGGAAGAAGACTTGAACTTCCACGCCCTTACGAGCACTCGCACCTGAAACGAGCCTGTCTACCATTCCAGCACCCGGGGAAACATTATACTATTCTATCACTTTTTTTATTCTGGTGCTAGAATCCTGTAAAGATTTTTGAATCTTTTTCTCTCCCTAATTTCTCTCTATTCTAACGGAACCAGAAGTAGAGCTTAAATCAAAAGCTATTCCACCATCCTTATATCGGTTTACACCAGTTTTTTTCCCTCGAAATCCTGTAAACTCGTTTCGAACAGACCCAGAAATTGTCGAATAATGAAAATCAAAACCCTCGTTTTCAGGAAGACTTAGGCGAACTGACCCCGAAGTTGAGACAAATCGAGAATTTTTTTTGGGCATCTCTAAAAAGACAGCATTTACTGAGCCCGAAGTACTTCTTAAATCTGCCTCATCAGCGGATCCCTCGAAGACAATGCTACCACTCGTAGAATGAAGCGACGCATTTTTACAAGAAGAATCTTCGACTTTGACACTTCCACTCGTGCTTTTAAAATCAAGTTTTATTGCATGTACTTTTTTTGCTCTTATGCTGCCACTTGTAGAATATGCAAATATTTCTGATGCGCTCATGTCGCTCATGCTAATGCTGCCGCTCGTTGAAAAAGCTTGAATAATAAAATCTTTTTTTAACATCAATGATTCTGGAATAGATACCTCAACAGATTCTTTAAAAGCGTAAAAACTAAAAAACCGCGTTTTTGGTTTACTTCTTTTAATTTCCAAAACATGATTTTTTATTCTTGGAACAGGGCTTTCGGCTCCAGCTAAAGAAGATACACGTACATGAATAAAACTGTCGGAGGATTTTGTAAGATCAATACTCTCAGGAATAAGTTCAAGAGATAATTCAGAAATACCTTCAACATCAAATTGGTATTCTTCTACACTAAGATTTTTTGTATTTCCTAAAAAGCGAGATTTCAAAGACAGAGGGCAGGAGCCACCTGTCAAAAGTCGTATAAAAAAGAGAGATGCAAAAATTGCAAGGAGAATCCAAAAAAAGGCTATAATCAACATTGTTATTTTATGTTTATTCATTAAAAAACTCCATCTATTCTTTGTCTGAATCGATCATCATAAAGGTGCGAATACTCTGTTGTACAAAAGAACCAATTAAGAAAATAATCCAAGAAATATGCCAAGCTCCAGTCGTAAAGCTAACAAGCAGATAAATAATAGTAATTGCAAGCCACAATAAACTTGACACTGACTTAAAGAGCATTCTTTTTTGCTCTGACACCCTTCCCAAATCATAGTCATCCTTTTGTCTTTCCCGTAGATAGGGTTCTATATCCTGTGGCACAGCTAAATAAGTATAGACAAGCATAGCGGTTGCAATAGCTGAAAAAACAAGCAATACAATAAGGCCAATTATTCCACCGGTATCTTCTAATATATCCATATCGAGCATAGTAGGAAGACCACCGAATAAAATTAAAAAAGCCACCCCGATAATATATAAACTAACGGCAATAGCGGTATTTTTTGCGCGCTTTACTCGATAAGCGTCAATCTTTGGTTTGAGCTCGCGATCAGGTGCAATCGATTGAAGCATTTCGTCGATATCACCCATTTCGGAAACAGCTAAGCTATAAGCTTGATTTTCAGTTTTGCCTTGCGCAATATAGGCATTGAAACGCTCTGTTACATTTGCAAGAATTTCTTCTTTTAATTCTTGGCTCTTTTTTGTTCGAGGTATGTCACTAAACAATACCTCAACATAGTTTCTAACTTTTGTACTCATCTTTGTTTTTCTCCTTTTTTTTCTTCCCCGATAATAAATCGCTTATTTGCTTTGAAATTTTTTTCCAGTCTTCTTTATTTTCAGTAATGAAAACCTTTCCTTCATCATTGAGTGTATAATATCGTCTTCGGGCTCCAGAATTTTCATCCCCCCAGTACGAAGTGATATAGCCTGCTTCTTCTAAACGCCTAAAAGAGGTATACAAGCTTGCTTCCTTTAGCTCAATTGAACCATCAGATTCTTTGAGAATTGTCTTGCTTATTTCATAGCCATAACTGTCCCCATATTCTAGTTGAGCTAAGATAAGTGAGTCCGTTAAACCTCGCAATATATCCGAATACTGTAACATATATCTCCTTTCAAGATACATACTACAACACGCTACATCGTCTGTCAAGGTATCTTGATATAAAAAAAGAAACTATCTCGTTTTGGCGGAGTAATTTATACAGTAAACCAAAACGAGTGTACTTAGTCCCTGCGACATCCATGCCGCATACGTTTTTTCATTTAAAATGTTGTATAAAATAAAACATCGAGTAAGCTATCTCCGCCATTTTTGTGGGGAACCCAACCGTCGCTCTCTTTTACAAAACGGCTACATTCGCCAAAATCACTACCCTGCACATAGTCATTTGGATGGCTTGCATTTGGGATTCCATTTTCCAAGCCAATAAAAAAAACACCCAAGCCCCCATAGTCTCTTTTTTCAGTCGAATAAAACAGAGGTAGTACTTCTGATAGTTTCAGCAAAACTATTTCAGCCTGCGGCATTAAATCTTGATAGCGTTTTCCACCTTCCTCAACAAAGGATGCAATATCCACAAAGACGTCTGTTCGGGCACTCGTATCTTTATATGTTAGAACCTCTTCCAATATCCATCCAAGACAGCTATGTCTCTCTTCAGTGTCGACGATACACGTTGCCAGTTTTTTTGCAAAGGAATCAAAACTTTCTTTTAACGCTGCAATTTTATCAGTTTTGATAATACTTAATGCAGCAGTATTTTCTTGTGCGTATTGCAATTGAAATTGTTCAAGAATAGATATGGAAAATGATTCAACACTGAAATCTGTCTTTGTGAAAAAATTGAACAGGTTTTTATAATCCCAGCCTTCAAACGGCACCGTAGACGGAGATGCGATGATCCATTCTGTTTCATCGCAGATTTCATAGGCAAGTTCTAAAACTGCACCAAAACAGGTATCAAAGCCAATACATTTTAAGCCCTTGCCCGCTATTGCCTTATGAAAGCTAGAAAGGCTCATATATGTTTGACTTGTGTCATCAAAGGCAAAGGCCTTAGTACCGAGGGATTCATTAGATGCTGACCGATAATTATTTTGTGCCGGGCTGCGCCAACCAGTGCCATGTCCCCACATTATAAGCCCATAGTTTTCCGCTTGGTATTTTTGCTTTACAAAATCTATCGTTCCTTCTAAGACAAAAGGGTCGGCGGTATTTACATTGGTTTGTTTTCCTCCTCCAATATCCAAGAGCGGAAAGACTATTTCTTTCGACCGAATTATATTGTCGATGCCATTTGGATCATAAGAAATCTCATACAATCGTGTTCCCGACCAATCTCCATTTGAGTTATCGTAAAAGGGACTTCTATCAAGTAAAACAAGAATACTTATTTTTGCTCTGTCAAACTGCGCTGCTTCAAGTTCATTAAAATCTCGAATTGCTGCTGATTCAAGATTATTGTCAGCAGCCATATAAATAAGAAAAGTCCATGCTCTTTCCTTTTTTTGAAAATTTTCAACATCTAAATTTGTTTCAAAATTGCAAGCATTAAATACTATAAAAAATATAACCATAAAAATACAATATTTTATTTTCATCCCACTACCTCCCTACTCAATACAATAAGCATAGCTATAAAATACATCTTTCCAAACATCTCCATTTGAAAACACTATTTCTTTAATACAAAAAAAATCAACGCTACAATCACTATCAGGAATCTTAAAAATAAAAGGCTCCAAATCAATAAAAACCTCAAGGCTTTCACCATGTGGTAAAAAAACAGGAACCGACATTTCATTTAGGTATTTAGTCGTTATTGGCTTTTTATTACTACTTTCATAAGCAGAAAAAACAAGGTTGATTTTTGCAATTGTTTTTGCATCAGTATTTTTGAGATTAAAAAACAAACCACATGAAGAGTCAAATACATCTTCATTGTTTAAAATAATATGTGGGCTAGAAATGCAATAGGGAGGAAGATTTCCAAAATCAAAGGTACAGGATAAAAAGAGCATTAAAACAAAACAACAAAAAATAAAAACTCTATATCTTTTATTCATATCTTTTCTCCATGGGTAAAGGAAGATAATCACTAAAGTTTTGTTTTTTCAAACCCGCTTCTTCCGCTATAACAAAAAGATTTTCCAACAACTCGCTTTCGTTATTTTTATAATATATAAAAGCAAGGAATAAATACGAAGGTTGAAACTTTGGGTTTTCCTGTATTGCATGTAACAAAATAGTCTCAGCTTCTGCATCTTTTTTTTCTTTAAACGCTTGTTTTGCTTCTTCTATAAATTCATCCATTTCTCTTAAGCGTATTTGCAAAAATTGGCTTTGATGTTCTAAGGAAAAATCTTCAGAAAAAGGCTGGTAGATTTTGCTGAACACCTGTATAGTGTTTTCTTTAAATGCAAAACACTGAAATGTAAAATTTCCATTTTTATCACTCTTCGCTTTCATGCTCCCATTTAAATAAATTTCTGCATCAGAAACTGGATTATTATCTAAGTCAGAAATTTTCCCATACATTATTTTCTCCTCACCAAAAGATTTTCTCGATACACACGAAACGAAACAACAAAGAAAACAAAGGTACATAACTATTTTTAGATATTTTTTCATTTTATTTTCTACCTCCTATTTGTTTATTTTCAAGGACAAATATTTTATTGTCCTTGCTCTTAAAATATTGTTTTTCATTTCCTCTCTCATCAATTATCTTTCCAAGGAAATCTCCATCAAAAACTTTTTTTTCTCTTACTTGAGCTACTTTTAGTGTTTGAACAACTGTCTCTCTTTCATCTTCAAAATATTTTAAAATTC
>JAAZLA010000206.1 GCA_012799545.1 Treponema sp. | reverse complement strand
TTTTTTGCGAAAAAAAGCAGACTTTTCTGTTACATAGTTACATATGTTTTTATTTCCTTATTGAGGACTTCAAAGAGGATTTTGTTCCTTTGAATTGAAAACCATCCTGATGAAAAAATCATGTCTCTTCATACTGCAATTTATACAGCGCATAGTACAAGCCTTGTTTTTTTATCAGTTCATCGTGGCTTCCTTCTTCTACAAGCCGACCCTTTGAAAGTACTAGTATCTTATCGGCTTTTTTAATAGTAGAAAGTCGGTGTGCAATTGCAATGCTTGTCCGCCCTTTTAGCAATCCTTCCAAGCCTTTTTGCACAAGCTGTTCTGTTTCCGTATCGATAGAACTTGTTGCCTCATCAAGCACCACAATTGCTGGCTTGTGTGCAACAACACGTGCAAAAGAAAGCAGTTGTCTTTGCCCAGAAGAAAGCGTGAGAGCTCCTTCTCCAAGAATTGTCTGCTCGCGCTCCGGAAGTTGTTTTACAAAAATTTCTGCATTGACTGTCTCTAAAGCGGCCTCTATTTCTGCCTTTGTTAAATCTAGTCCCAGTCCTATATTTTCTTCGATACTTCCAGAAAACAAAAAAACGTCTTGCATAACCGGGCGAATCGCACGGCGCAAATCTCTTAAAGGAATATTTTTTATGGGAACTCCATCAAGGCGAATTTCACCTTTTTGTATATCCCACATACGACTTAACAAAAGGGCGAGGGTTGTTTTTCCAGACCCAGTGTAGCCAACAATTGCAAGACTTTCGCCAGCCTCCACGGTAAAGGATAAATCTTTTATAACCCAATCTTCGCCCTTGTAGGCAAACCATACCTTATCAAATTCGATGCGCCCTTTTACAGGTTCAACTAAGCTTTGCGATGGAGCATCTAAAATACGCTCGTCAGTATCGAGGAGTTTAAAGACACGCTCGCCGCCTGCCATTGCATTTTGCAACATAGTATATTTTTCTGCAATATCTTGTAAGGGGGAATAAAACATGCGAAGCAAGTTTACAAAGGCAATGAGTGTTCCAAGCGAAACAATGCCTGAATCGTGAAAACCTGCACCAAAATACAAAAGAATCGCCATCGTTGTCGATGAAAAAAATTCAATAACAGGGCGGAAGGTTGCATAGACATACATTTCGCCAAGGTTTGCTTTTAGAAGCTCCTCGTTATGTGAGGCAAATTCTTTTGAAACCGAGCTTTCTCGTCCGAAGAGTTTTACAATCGAAACTCCAGAAATATGTTCTGAAATAAAGGCATTTACCTTTGAAAGCCAAGTGCGTTGTTTTCGAAAAGCATCACGAGCTTTTTTTCGTGAAATCGAAGTTACCACTAAAACAGGCGGTAAGCTCAAGCTACATATAAGGGCAAGTCTTGGGCTTAAAATAAAAAGCGTTACGAGAACACCTATCATAATAGAAATATCTTTTATAAAGGGAATAACAACGTCAGAGAAAAAAGCATTTATCGTATCAACATCGCTGGTAAGACGGGTAACAAGGCGACCCACTGGTTGCAAGGAAAGAAAATGCAAGGATTGCGACAGAGTTTTTTCAAAGAGGTCCATGCGAAGCGCCTTCATCACTCTTTGCCCAATGAGGTTTGAAGACCACACTTGGGAAAAGGTTGCAAGGAGGACAAAAATTAAAAGAGCAAAAAAGATTGCAACATTTTTATTCACCGTCCTTTGATCTTCTTTTCGCAAAATCTTAGCATCTTCGGCAGAAAGCGATTGTACATAATCCAAGCTTGCAACAAAATAGCCCTCTTTCAAAAAAACATCATCTTGAAGCAGCAGAGCCTCTTGTATATTTTTTGGAAGACTCGATAATTCCTTATTCCATTCAGTAAGATAAAAGGGACCTGTCTCCAAAAGTTTTTCTTCTATCAAGCTTTTTCTCATTTGATTATCTATTTTACTTACAAAGGATTTTTTTACATAGAATATATCTCCAAGTTCTATGGCGTCATCCCAAGGAAGAGCTG
>JAAZLA010000205.1 GCA_012799545.1 Treponema sp. | reverse complement strand
ATAATTTTTGGTACAGGGCAACCTGCATTTATATCGATTAAGGAGGGTGTGTATTTTTCTACAAGAATCCTTGTTGCCTTTTTCATGGAATCGACTTCGCCACCAAAAATTTGCGGTGCAAAAAACGCCTCGTTTTCTCCACGAAGCAAAAGCATTTCGGTCTTATCAGAACCACGCCAAAGCGCTTCCGCTGAAACCATCTCGGTATAACAAAGATTTGCCCCTTCAGCTATGCAAATAGAACGAAAGGCTCTATCTGAATAGCCGGCAACGGGTGCGAGAAAAAGATTCCCGGGAATATCGAGCCTTCCTATGGAAACAGGCTTGTATAATAATGAATCCATTCAAAATCTTATTCGGGTAGGTTAAAAAAAGTACATGAATTTTTCCACAGCTGTGCTACAAGTTCTTCAAAGTCAATATCCAACATATCTGCCATAAATCGAGCTGTCGAAGGCGTATACGAGGGCATATTTCGTTTTAAAAGTCGAAACTCAGCCGGTATCATAAAAGGACTTTCGGACTCTATCATAACTCTGTCGAGTGGGAGCATCACAATTGTTTCGTGTAGGTTTTTTGCATTTCTATAGGTTAAATTCCCTGCAAAAGAAAAATAGACGTTCAAGTCCAAATCTAAAACCCTTTGAGCATACTCAGCGTTTTCAGAATAGCAGTGTAACACAGCACCTGCGCTTGGGATGCGCTCTCGTAAGATATCTAGAACATCAGCTCCTGCATCTCTGTTGTGAATAATAACAGGTTTTTTGTGTTTTTCTGCCAACTCAAGCTCTGTTATAAAAAGCTCTATTTGTGAGCGCTTATCTCCAAACTTTCGGTAATAATCAAGACCAGTTTCCCCAAGAGCAACAACATTAGGCAGAGAGAGGGCGTTTTCAACTGTATCTATCCAATTTTTCCCAGGATTTGTTACCTCGGATGGAGCAACTCCAACGGCATGATAGATACCCTGCACGCCTTTTAGGTTTCCATATACCTTTGTAAAGTCATGTAGGCTATTGCAAATGCTTACTATACGAGTCACTTGTGCTTGTTTTGCTTCCTGTATAACGCGAAGCTGTTCGATGGGATCATCATAAATCAACCCGATATGGGCGTGAGTATCAAAAAACTGCATGGCTTTCTTCCAAAAAAAGATAACAAAGGAGGTTTTTGTACTTCCGTCCTAGCAAATAAGTACAAAAAACACTAAAATCCTTTGTGAAACAATACTAATGTAAGATTTTTTTTGTTCCTGTCGATAAAGATAGCATAGTAAAGTGCAATCGTCAATGTTTTTTTTCAGATTTCATTTGTGAGTTTGACAGATTGCATAGAACAATGCTATAATACCGCTAGTCTAAAAAAATAATCGAGGTAGAATTTGGCTCAAACTCGTCGTTATAAAAAAATCGAAAAAAACTTTGTTTTTTCTATACTCAATACATGTAAACAATTTTTCTCTGCGATAGGAAGGTTTTTTCTTTTTATTTTTAAAGCAGGAAATCGAAAACTAACAATAATGTTCGTTCCTCATTCACAGAAAAAAGTTTTAAACTTTCAAACAAGTGTTTTCGCCCTCGTTTTAATGTTTGCCATTTTAGTGGGACTTACGCTTTCCTTTGTTGTTTACAATAAGCAAACTTTTATTGCCTCAAGGGAAATAACACAGCTTCGTGATGAAAACAAAAAAACAAAGGCTAGTTTAGATGAGCTTCGAGACGAAAGCACCAATCTCATGCAAACTGCGAAGCGTTTTCAAGCAAGTCTCTCACAGTCTCTTTCTATTCTTGGCATAAACCAAACAACAAAAAACCAAAATGCGGGTAGCTCAAGCGACCTTGCCTCGCTTTTCGACTTGCAAGAAATATCTCAAGGAAGCTTGCAAGAAGTAGCTGAAATAAAAGAACTTACCGCCTATCTTGAAAGCTCTATTCAACCGCTAGAACAAATTGCAAAAATGCTCGAACTTCAAGGGAGCTTGTTTGCAGACATCCCGAGTGTTTGGCCGCTCAAAGGTGGCATTGGGCATATTTCTATGGCCTTTGGTCAAAACAAACACCCCATAACTGGACAGTGGTATATTCACAAGGGCTTAGACTTTTCTACTTGGCGCTCAGGAGATCCCATTATTGCAACCGCAAACGGGCAAGTTGTTACCGCTGATTATTCGCAAGATTTTGGCTACTATGTTGTTATCAAGCATAAACATGGCTTTTATACCCGTTATGCACATATGAGTGTTATTCGTGCGCGAAAAGGTCAGT
>JAAZLA010000007.1 GCA_012799545.1 Treponema sp. | reverse complement strand
CCTCTATGCAAGTCACCTTTGACCGAGAAAATACAAACGTAGATACAGATGCTATAGAAAAAGCACTTGAAAAAGTTACGACAGGTGCTTCCATAGAAGCAGTCGGAACCTTAGTACCTTCTCCAGCTTCCGGACAAGCGGTAGAACTTGCGCTGAGCTCTATTCGTGTACTTGGTGAAGCTCCAACAGAAAGCTACCCCCTCCAAAAAAAAGGGCATAGCATGGAATTTTTGCGCGAAATTGCGCACCTTCGTCCACGCACAAATCTCTTTGGCGCTGTTGCCCGTATGAGAAGCCAAATGTCCTATGCAATTCACACTTTTTTTCAAGAGCGCGGTTTTCACTATGTTCACACACCGATCATAACCGCAAGTGATGCAGAAGGTGCAGGCGAGATGTTTCAAGTAACAACGCTCAACTTAGAAGAGCTTGCACGAATAGGGATAAAAGCTGGTAAGGGTGGAAAAAGTGAAGATGAGGCAGGCATGCTCGTCGATTATAACAAGGACTTTTTTGGAAAACATGCAAGCCTTACCGTTTCAGGACAACTCGAGGCAGAATGCTATGCAACCGCTCTTTCGCGAGTCTACACCTTTGGTCCAACCTTTCGAGCTGAAAACTCCAACACAACGCGCCACCTTTCAGAGTTTTGGATGATAGAACCTGAAATGGCTTTTTTCAAAAACGAAGACAATATGCAGCTTGCTGAGGATTTTATTAAATATCTGCTTAGCTGGGCACTCGAAAAATGTAGCGAAGATATGCATTTTTTTGAAGATCGTGTACAAAAAGGCATCATTGAAACATTGCGCCATGTTGTATCATCTGATTTTATTCGCCTTAGCTATACAGAAGCAATCGCTGTACTTGAAAAAAACGCAGACAAGTTTGAATACAAACCCTATTGGGGTTGCGATTTACAAAGTGAACACGAGCGCTATCTCACCGAAACCGTCTATAAAAAACCAGTTATCGTAACTGATTATCCAAAAGATATAAAAGCATTTTATATGAAACTGAACGACGATGGAAAAACAGTTCGTGCAATGGACGTCCTCGTGCCCGGGCTCGGCGAAATAATCGGTGGCTCGGAGCGTGAAGCCGACTACGATATACTCCTTGAAAAAATTAAGGCAATGAAGCTCGATCCAAAAGACTACTGGTGGTATCTTGATTTACGAAAATATGGCTCTGTACCACACTCAGGTTTTGGTTTGGGCTTTGAACGGCTTTTGTTATACATCACTGGCTTAAAAAATATACGAGACGTAATCCCCTTTCCTCGAACACCAAAGTCCGCTGAATTTTAAAAAAATAAAAACTTGACAAAGACAAATTGTAGAATTATGATTATGCAATCAGGAGGAAATATGAAAAAACATTTCTTATTTTTCGCGTTTATTATGATTATTGCAATTGCATTTACTGCTTGTGCTTCAACCAAGCAACTAGAAAATGCCGATAATCAGCAAGAGACTTCCCAAGCTCTGGATGAAATTAGGGACCATAGTTTTCTTGAAGGAACAGTTTGGAAAGCACCAATTAAAATCATGGATTTTGACGCATTTCAAAGGCTTGAAATTAAAAACGGTCAAGCTTGGTTTGCCACAGAGATGGGTAACGCTGTTGATGGTGGCGATGTTCCAGAAAGAATTGAGCTGAGAGGTAACACCATCCGTTTTATTAGTGCAGATGGTGGTGGTATTGGAACCTTAGATGAAGATACTATCATCATGAAACACGACGGATTAATATACACACGTGTTAAATAAAAAAAAGGCTGCCGAAAGGCGGCTTTTTTATAGAAATTCTACTGTGACCATTGCCTTTGATACATCTTTTATAATTGCAGAAAGATTTTCTTTGTGCTCAAGGGGGATTTCTGCTTGGAAGCCTACCCTTTCTAAGAATTCTTCCTTTGCATTTGTGAGGGGAAAGTGAGCGATGCTTCTTTTTATGCCTTCGTAGACTTCGTAGG
>JAAZLA010000204.1 GCA_012799545.1 Treponema sp. | reverse complement strand
CGCGAAAAGAGATTAACGAAGAGATGGCTGAGAGAAAACGCTTACGAAATGCCTACGGCGAGCACTTAAAGCCCATTATTCCTGACTTAAAACAATATGTACTTCTAAAAAGGCAAATCTATGATGCTGATCCAACTAATTTTATCTTTGAAGACAAAGCGCTCTTAAGTCATAGAAATAAAATTTTACCTGTTTTACAAAATATAGATATTCAAATAGAAGAGATTGAACGCTTTTCAGATAAGTTTATAGAAGTAACAAAGAAGATAAATGATTATCGTTTAAAACAAGAGCGAAAAGCAAAAGAACTGCGCATAAGCGATTATTCCAATTTGCGAAGTTTAGGGCGAAAGGTTGCTTTGAAATCTGAGCGGGCAAAGCTTGAGCAAGAGCTTGGACTTTCCGCTGATGAAATCCGTGAAATTTATACACAAATTCAAAAAATTGACAGAAAAATAAAACGCATAGAATATGAATTTGAAAATTCCATTGCTGAAATCTTGGACATGGCAAAAGAGATTGAACGTGGTAGAATTATGATGTCCCAAGCAAAAAATCGTTTAATCAATGCAAACCTTCGTTTAGTTGTATCTATTGCAAAAAAATACACGAATCGTGGAATGCAGTTTTTTGATTTAGTGCAAGAGGGAAATATCGGCTTAATAAAAGCGGTAGAAAAGTTTGAATACACAAAGGGTTTTAAGTTTTCTACCTATGCAACTTGGTGGATTCGCCAAGCAATAACACGAAGTATTTCCGACCAAGGTAGAACAATTCGTATCCCTGTGCATATGATTGAGCAGATAAACAAGGTTATGAGGGAATCTCGACAACTCATGCAAAGACTTGGAAGAGAGCCAACCGATGAAGAAATTGCAGAACAATTGGGCTGGCCTGCAGCTCGTGTTAAGCAAGTGCGAAGTGTTGCCCGTGAACCAATTTCTTTGGAAACGCCGATAGGAGAGGAAGAGGATTCCCTCTTAGGTGATTTTATAGAAGATAAGGATATAGAAAATCCAGCGAGCGTTACATCACAAACACTCTTGCGCGAACAAGTCCATACAGTGCTTTCGACCCTACCTCCTCGCGAACAAGAGGTTTTAAAAATGCGTTTTGGCCTTGACGATGGATATTCTCTCACTTTAGAAGAGGTTGGATTATATTTTAATGTAACTCGCGAGCGTATTCGGCAGATTGAAGCAAAGGCCTTGCGACGCCTTCGACATCCACGCCGTTCAAATGGTTTACGAGATTATATAGACATTTAATACACAATGGTATATTCTAATGAAATGCCACAAATAAGAAGAGGTTTCTATGAAAATGACACAAGTGTTTGATAAATTACAATCGCTACAAGATATTCTCACTAAAAAGTACGAACTCGAAGAATTCATAAATGAATCGCCCAAGAAACTGTCTTCGCAAGAAGAATTACTTGCACGCTTGAAAAAAGAATATATCGAAAAAAATAGTCGATACGAAGAAGTAAAACAAGCTGTGCAAGAGCTCAAAACGCAATTGGTAGACATAGATGCATCACGAGAACGTAATGAAAAGGATATGGACACTATTACGACACATCGCGAATACGAAGTTTTGGATAAGGCTATAAAAGATGCCACTGATTTAGAACAACAAGTGCGTAAAGATTTACAAAAAGAAGAAAAAATCTTACTTGAATTAAATGAAATGCTAAAACAAGATGAACAGTTGATTGAACACCAAGAATCTGAATTGAATGCCGGAAAAGCTATTTTAGAAAAGGAACTTGAGTCTTATAAATTAGAATACGACGCGCTATTAAAAGAGGAAGAACAATTAAAACCAGATATTGACCCAGAGATTCATTTTAAGTTTGAAAGAATTATTAAAAATAAACAAGGTAAGGGCTATGTTGCAGTAAAAGGAAATGTCTGCGACGGTTGTAATATGATTTTACCTGCACAGTTTGCAAATGAAGTGCATGCTGGTGAGTCAATTGTATTTTGCCCCTATTGTAGCCGTATCTTATTTTATGAAGAAACTGCAGGGCAAGAAGATATGTATTTTCAAATCGAAGATACTGGCAGTTTGGCTGACCTCGATGATGATCTCCTTTTTGACGATGGAGATGAAGATGACGACGACGGTTTAGAAGAAGAAAATATAAAAAGTGAAAATGAAGATTAGGATTTTACAGAAAAGATATGACCGCTTGTTTGTAAAAAGACAAGAGGAAAGTCCGGGCTCCTTCGGAAAAAAAGCCGGTTAACAACCGGGCAAATTAAAGAACAGCAATGCTAAGCTTTAATTTGACAGATAGTGCAACAGAAAAAATACCGCCTGGAAACAGGTAAGGGTGAAATGGTGGGGTAAGAGCTCACCGCGTTTTTGGTAACAAAAACGGCTGTGAAAACCTCTTTTGGAGCAAGATCAAGCAGTAACCGAATTTCCGATACTGTGGTTACGGGTAGATCGCTAAAGCATGATAGCAATATCCTGCGTAGATAGATGGTCATACTATATTTTTCGAAATATAGACAGAACCCGGCTTATATCTTTTCTGTTTTTTTTGGGGAACGCATAGCAATGAAAGTAAAAGTAAAAAACAGTATAGTAAAACTGTCAAATAGAAAAAAAATCCTCAAAACAATTATTTTTTTTATACTCTTACTCTTTTTGTCCCTCAGTATTTTTCTATTTATACAATCAAATCAATACAAAGAAAAAAAACTACAACTTTCAGATCTAGAAAAAAAATGGCAAAATCAAGAATATGCAGCGGTCTATGAAAGTGCAAAAACACTTTTAGACGAAGACCAATATAAACCAGAATATAATTTTTATTACGGTATGAGCGCCTTTTATTTGGCACTTGAACAAATCGACCTCAT
>JAAZLA010000203.1 GCA_012799545.1 Treponema sp. | reverse complement strand
TCTGGAAATTCAAAACCTGCAATTATTCGCAGTAAGGTGGTTTTACCGCAACCTGAGGGTCCAAGGAGTGAAAAAAACTCACCCTTTTCTATAGTGAACCCTACCTCGTCCAAGGCTTGGAACGAGCCAAATGTTTTTGAAACATTTTTGATAGATACCGTACATCCGTTCAATTCAAATGTGCCCCCGTAACAATAGTATACTTTGTACAATGATGAAAAACGCCGAGCTTGTCAAGTAGAAAATAATTGTTTTTTATATAAGTCGCATTAAAATCATATATATTATTGTAGAGCCAAAAATACTAATCATGGCATTTTTTTTCCATATATGCAGGATAATACAAGAGAGAATTCCTATCATATGAGGAATAGCAAAGGGCTTTATTGCAAAAGAAATATCTTTGAGCGAGTATACAACAAGAATCATCATAATCATGGGAGGAAGATAGGAAACAGTGAAGTTTAAAAAGGCAGGCATCCTTCGTTTAGAAAAGAGCGCAAAGGGAAAAAGGCGAGTGAGAAAAATTAAAACGCCAAATAGAAGCATGTAAAGTAAAGCTTCGTTTAGGCTCAGAGCAGAATCTATCATGGCTTTTCCTCCATTTTTTTTGCCTTTTGTTTTGCTTCTGCAGCAAGAAGTGGTTTTTGCAAAAAACTTATGAGGGCAATTCCAAAGGCAATCGCTGCGATAAGCATTCGCGAGGGTCCAAATACAAATAAGGCAAAAACAGAAACAATAAAACCAATGATAGGTGGCAAGCTATTTTTGGTTTTTCTTACTTGTTCTATTAAGAGTACAATAAACAAACTTGTAAGAGCAAAGTCGACCCCTTCAAAAGAAAAGGGGATGAGCTGGCCTGCAACTGCACCGATGAGGCTTCCGAGTATCCAGTAAGAATAATGGAAGAGAGCAATAAGGGTAAAAAAGAGCCCACGGTTTGTATTTGGCGGTTCGCTAACTGAAGTTAAAACAGCATAGGTTTCATCGGTGAGTAAAAAAATAATAGGTAGTTTCCATTGCTTGTATGCTTTCAAAGGCTCGATGAGAGAAAGACCGTATACAATATGCCTTATATTGACCATTATCATGGTGAGGAGGGCAGCTCCAATGCTTGCTCCAGAGGCAAAAAGTCCGACGGCAACGTACTGTCCTGCCCCGGCATACATGACGATGCTCATGAGGGGGGCGAGCCACCAAGGATAGCCTTCTGATGTGAGCATGAGTCCAAAAGGAATCCCGATGGCAATATAGCCAAAAAAAACGGGAATTGAAACTTTAAATGCGTGTAAAAGAATATATTGTGTAATTTTATTTTGCTTCATTAAGCAGTCATTATACGTGCTTGCCCTCGACCTTTCAAGATGTTATACTAAAATATAAAATGAAATTATTAATCGAAGGAATTTTTATGCAAAAATATACCTTGACGGTGAGCTGCCCCGATAAAAGCGGCTTGATAGCATCTATTACAAATGATATTGCCTCGGCAAATGGCAATATCATCAACCTCGCGCAACATACCGCGGTTGATATTGACACCTTTTTTTGTAAGGTAGATTTTACACCAGTAAACGGTTTTGACTTAGCTGTTTTTAAAGCGCAGTTTGAAAGCTCTGCTCAAAAATACGCAATGAAATGGCGTTTGTACGATTGGAATAAAAAAAGTCGCATGGCTGTCTTGGTTTCAAAAACAAGCCATTGTTTATATGAGGTGCTTTTAAAACATCAAGACGGACAACTTAACTGCGACATTCCCTTGGTTATATCAAACCATCCTGACTTGTCACATATTGCAACAGATTTTCATATTCCTTTTTTCAAAGTTGATCCTGCGAAGGGAAAGGCTGCCTATGAGGCGGATATGCAAAAATTATTGGAAGAGTATGATATCGATGTTATCTGTCTTGCCCGCTATATGCAAATTTTAAGTCCAGAATTTACCCGCGCTTGGGAGCATAGGATTATCAATATTCACCATGGATTCTTGCCTGCCTTTAAGGGTGCAAAGCCCTATCACCAAGCCTGGCAAAAGGGTGTAAAAATTATTGGAGCAACAGCGCATTTTGCAAACGAAGACCTCGACCAAGGTCCCATTATTTATCAGGATATTGTACGTGTCAATGATACCAAGTCGATTGAAGAATTTGTTCTCGTTGGTAAAGATGTTGAACGAAAGGTTTTAGTTGAAGGCTTAAAACG
>JAAZLA010000202.1 GCA_012799545.1 Treponema sp. | reverse complement strand
TGGGGCTAAGCGTTGCTCTCTCCATGGCAGCAGTCGTCATAACCGGAAGTCTTTTGGGCACAATCCTCCCCTTTGTTTTGCGCGTCTTTAAGCTCGACCCTGCAACCGCAAGCTCCCCCCTCATCACCTCTATGGCAGATATACTCGGAGTTATCTTTTTCTTTAGTATTTCGCAAGCGATAATGGGTCTCTAAAAGACCAACAGACACGGACATTAAAGGAGAAAACAATGGCAAAAAAACTGAGCTTTAAAACAAAAATGGGTTTTGGTGTTTGCGATATGGGTGGAAATCTTTTTTTCACTGCCATAGGCTTTTGGTCACTCTACTATCTAACCGATGTTGTATCTCTCGGGGCTGCAGCCGCCGGCTTTGCCATTATGATAGGAAAGTTTTGGGATGCAGTAACTGACCCTGCCATGGGCTATATTTCTGACCGTACAAAATCAAAGATGGGAAGAAGGAGGCCATATATTTTATTTGGCTCTATTCCTCTCTTTCTCAGCATGTGGTTTTTCTTTACAAATCCGCAAATTGAATCACAGACACTTCTTACCATCTGGGCTGTATTTGCACTTTGTTTTCTAAACACCGCCTTTACCGTCGTCAATATTCCCTACTCCTCTCTCACCCCCGAACTCACAAAAGACTATCATGAACAAAGCTCGCTCAACGGCTTTCGTTTTAGCTTTGCCGTTGTCGGTACAATTCTCGGCGCAGCAATCGTTCTCCCCATCCTCAGTTTATTTTCTAATGAGTCAAAAGGCTTTTCGGTTGTCGGTTTTATCATGGGACTTGTTATGCTCGTAACAGCCCTTATCACTGTTTTTTCCGTAAAAGAAAATCCTCCCTCTCTCGATACAATACCCAAAGAAAGCTTTTTCAAAACCTACTCTGCTGTGTTTAAAAACAGAGCCTATCTTTTATTGATTATCACATATGCACTCAACGTGCTTGCGCTCAATTTACTACAAGGTATCTTAGTGTATTATTTTGAGTACGTCTTACATGCAAAAGACCAAACGCAACTCGCCCTTGTTATTTTACTGCTCGTTACAATGATTACTATTGCACCCACGGTTTTTCTTTCAAAAAAAATAGGAAAGCGACTCACCTATCAATTGGGCTTAGGAATAATCGCCATAGGCTGTCTTATAATCTTTTTATTGGGCCATATTTTTGGCTACAGCTTTGTCTACGTTATTATGTTTTTTATAGGAATAGGACTCGGCATTGCCTTTGCTGCCCCCTGGGCTATGGTACCCGATACCGTAGAATGGGATGCCATACAAACAGGTGAAAGAAAAGAGGGCATTTACTACGGCATGTGGACCTTCTTTTCAAAAGTCGGCCAAGCGCTTTCTATTGGTTTTATGGGACTACTACTCAATGCGAGCGGCTATCTACCAAATATAATGCAAGGCGAAAAAACAATTTTTGTAATACGCCTCCTCGTTGGCCCCATCCCTGCATTTATTTTTCTGTTAGCAATTCTCACACTTGCCATCTATCCCATTACCGAGAAAGTCTATAATGAAATGATGAAGGGCAAAGAAACTAGTTAGTTTTTTTGTATATTTATACGCTATACTATTATGAATAAAAAAGAAAATTCAATGGCAATATATGAAGGACTTAAAATAATAGACCTCAACT
>JAAZLA010000201.1 GCA_012799545.1 Treponema sp. | reverse complement strand
GTTATGGTATAGCGAGAAATATTTACAGATATAGGGACAAGAGCTCTGTTTTCTGTCCTCCATTCCTGCATTTTTTTGCAAACTGTTTCCAAAACATAAAAGTCAATTAAATGAATAAGCCCGGCTTCTTCCACATAGCCAATAAATGAACTTGGAAATAAAAACTCGTTAAAATGCCTATTCCATCGAATGAGGGCTTCTCCCCCAGAAAGTGTACCGCTTATATGATGTTTAGGTTGAATATAGACAATGAGCTCTTTTTCTTTGAGAGCACGAGGTATTTCCTGAACAATTTTTTTTGCATGAAAATAATTGTCTTTCATCGATTCTGTATAAATAATAATTTCAGTTTTGTTCGGTTTAATCCCTTGTACTTGTGCCAGTTTTGCAAAAAAGGGCACTGTATCTTTACCTGCGATAGAATGTTCGGAGGAAACAGCACCACAGCGATAATAAATTTTATAGCTCGGGTCTTCGGGTAGGGAATCTATCTTGTTAAACAATTCCATTAGTTTCGTTTTGAGTTCCTCTTCAGATAAGAGCTCCGTAACAAGGGCAAAATTGTCATTGTGACAGCGAACTAGGTGTTTTACCCATGACTCTTTTTCTGCAACTTGTCCAACTCGCGCTAAAACTTTGTCAGCAACGAGATGTCCAAAATTTTCATTTATCATTTTAAAGTCTTTTATGTCGAAATGTGCAAAACAAAATGGTTTGCTTAATTTTTTTGTGTTTAGAAAAAAATGATCCCAAAGCCACCACCAGTTTTTTTGACCAGAAAATCGCTCGTAGTAGGCTCTGTCCCTATATCGAAAGAGAAAAAAGACAGAGATAGAAAACAAAACAATCAACGCGAAAAAGAAGTAAATCATAACTAAGATTCTATCATTCTTTTTTTTTGAATGCAACTTAAAAAAAAATGCAAAACGAGCTTCTGTGTCTGTTCTGTGACTTTCTAAATCGCTTGCAATATATTTAAAATCTGTTAAAATAATAGCTATGATATAGTCGAATAAGTAAAAAAAATGATTCAGTAGCAAGATAATTATACATCTTATGTAGGAGGAAAATAGCATAAACAGTATTTATTGTGGAGGTTTTAATGATTAAACATGTTTTAGCGCCACTTGATGGCTCGGTTTTGGCAGAATCTGTGTTGCCGCATATTATGTCAATTTCTTTGGTTTTGAATGCTCAGGTGAGTCTTTTGCATGTTATTGAAAGAAACGATAAAGACTGGGCACATGCAATAGATCCCATTGATTGGCATGTAAGAAAAGATAAGGCAAAAAAATACATTGAAGAAAAAGCAAAACCTTTTATAAAAAAGGGTTTAAAAGTGCATACCATTCTAAAAGAAGGAAATCCCGCAGAGCATATTATCAATTACACCTACGAAAATGATGTAGATCTTGTCATTATGAGTTCTCATGGACAAAGTGGGATAAGTGATTGGAATATAGGTTCTGTTGTACAAAAGGTTATGATGGGTATTCCTTGTTCGACATTGCTCGTGAGGGCTTCTCATACTGAAGAACAAGTGGAGTGCTTAAAATACAAAACAATTTTTATCGGTTTAGATTGCTCACCTCAGGCTGAATTTGTCTTACCCCTCGCAGGAAGCATCGCAGAGCATTATAAGGCAAAACTTGTTCTAGGTACTGTTATAAAAAAAGTTGAGCTCTTAAATCATCT
>JAAZLA010000200.1 GCA_012799545.1 Treponema sp. | reverse complement strand
TATCTATCTTTGGAGGAATTGTTGGCTCCAATGCTATCATAGACAAAGAAGCTGCCGAAGAAATGGTAAAAACCTTTCTTGAAGTAATTGTAGCTCCTGGTTTCACTGACGATGCTCTCGATGTTTTTGCAAGTAAAAAAAATCTACGTCTCATTGTGGCAGATATTCCCAGCGACGAAGATTGGGAATATCTTTCAGTTGATGGCGGCTTACTCGTCCAAAATAGGGACAGAGCATTATTCCAACGTTGGGAGCGTGTTACAAAGCACGAGCCGACTCCAGAACAAATAGAAGAGATGATCTTTGGTATGATAGTCGCAATTTTTGTAAAATCAAATGCAATCCTCATCTCAAAGGATAAAACAGCGATAGGAATAGCTGGGGGACAGACGAATCGTATTTGGGCGGCATCTCAAGCCCTCGAAAGAGCAAAACAATTCACCGATAAAGAAAGACTTTCAAATGCCGAAGTGTTAATAAGTGATGCTTTTTTTCCTTTTAGCGATACTGTCGAAGAGGCTGCAAAATATGGAATAAAAGCAATTATTCAACCCGGTGGTTCTTTGCGCGACCAAGAATCCATAGATGCAGCAAATAAACTCGGAATTGCTATGATTTTTACTGGCTGCCGCCACTTTAAACACTAACAGCATATTTTCAGGAGAATTAAATGCTTTTTCATCTCGCTACCTATTTAGCCACTTTTTTTGGACCAGCTCGATTATTAAAATCCTATGCTGTTTTAATTACCCTCGCCTTATATCTCGGCTTCTTTATAAGTTATTTTTTTCTACCAAAACTATATCCAAAGCTTCCGAGGGACAGAGGAAGGGATTTCACCCCTGGTTCTGAAGCAGCAAAAGGAAAACCGACTGGTGGCGGTGCTGTTTTTATAAGTATTTTTGTTATCATAGCCTTCTTTTTTGTACCGCTCACCGCTCTTCAAATTGCTATAGTTATTCTCACTTGGATCACAATGATCCTTGGTTTTCTAGATGACAAGAGTAGCCTCCCTTGGGGAGAATATCGAAAAGCCTTGTTCGATCTTCTCATTTGCCTAGTAGCTTCTTTTATTCTTTACCACTTAAACCCTAAAGTTTTAAATGGCGAGGCACTCCATATTTGGCTTCCTTTTTTTACACAAGCCTTTGCTATTCCTCAATGGCTTTTTATACTACTTAGCACAATTATTCTTTGGGTTTCTATAAATACAACAAATTGCACTGATGGTGTCGACGGCTTATCAAGTACCCTCGCCCTCATTGCCCTTATCACTATGGGAATTATTTTTTATTTTATTATCGGGCATAAAGATATTTCAGCATATTTGCTGGTACCGCATCTAAAAGACGGTGCCTCATGGGCAATTCTTACCTTCGCGCTTTCAGGTGTACTCATGGGCTACCTCTGGCACAATGCCTTCCCCAGCAAGGTACTAATGGGAGATGCCGGAAGTCGGGCGCTCGGATTCTACATTGGAACTTCTGTTATAGTTTCTGGAAATCCCTTCCTCCTCCTTGCAACTTCTTCTATTATTTTACTCAATGGGGGCATGGGACTTCTCAAAGTATTTCTTCTGCGCTTTTTCAAAGTACGCTTATTTCAAAACATTCGCTTTCCTTTGCACGACCATATGAAAAGCTCTCGACAATGGTCATCAACGCAGGTTCTCGTAAAATTTATGATTTTACAAATACTTATTACAATAGCAATGTTGGGCTTAATATTTAAAGTTCGTTAAACAACTTGTAGTGAAAGCGTTTTTTTCATATTATAAATAAAATGAGTCCTAATCTCAGAATATCCGTGGAGGTTTTATGAGTTCAATTTTAGACATATTTGGCTCAAATGTATTTAACGATACAGCAATGCAAGAATATCTTTCAATCGATGTATACACAGCATTGAAAAAAACAATAAAAGAGGGCTCTCCACTCGACTTGCGTTTAGCAAATGCTATCGCAAAGGGCATGAAAGACTGGGCACTTTCAAAAGGTGCAACTCATTATACACATTGGTTTCAACCGATGACTGGCATTACCGCAGAAAAACACGATAGTTTTTTATCACGTGATAAAAACGGAGATGCCATTATAGATTTTTCTGGAAAAGAGTTAATAAAAGGAGAGCCAGACGGTTCAAGTTTTCCCTCTGGCGGCTTGCGGGCAACCTTTGAAGCACGCGGCTATACCACCTGGGACCCCACCTCCTATGCTTTTTTAAAAGACAATACGCTCTGTATCCCAACAGCCTTTTGCTCGTATGGCGGTCTTTCTCTTGATAAAAAAACACCGCTCCTACGTTCAATGACCGCTTTAAATAAACAAGCTCTCCGTATTATGAAACTCTTTGGCACAAAAACATCGAGGGTTATTTCAACCGTTGGAAGTGAACAAGAGTACTTCTTAATCGATAGAAAACTTTTTTTTAAACGCAAAGACCTCGTTTTTTGTAATCGAACGCTTTTTGGTGCACATCCTCCAAAAGGACAAGAACTCGACGATCACTATTTTGGTGCTATTAAACCGCGCATCGCCTCTTACATGAAAGAGCTCGATGAAGAATTGTGGAAACTCGGTATTTATGCAAAAACGAAACACAATGAAACCGCTCCCGCGCAACACGAGCTTGCCCCCATTTATACCGAAACAAATATTGCCGCAGATCACAACCAACTTACTATGGAAATAATGAAAAAAATTGCGGTGAAACATGGACTGACCTGCTTACTTCATGAAAAACCCTTTAAAGGAGTAAATGGTTCCGGGAAACACAATAACTGGTCCATATCTACCGACTCTGGCATAAATCTTTTGGACCCAGGAGATTCACCCTCAGAAAATGCACAGTTTCTTCTCATTTTAACCGCGATTATTAAGGCAGTTGACGAACACCAGGACTTACTACGTCTATCAGTTGCAACAGCAGGAAACGATCACCGTCTTGGAGGGCACGAAGCCCCTCCAGCTATTATCTCTATTTTTCTCGGAGAAGAATTGACAACGATTTTAGAATCCATCCGCGATGAAAAACCCTACAATAAAAAAAATGCTGAGCTTCTCACCCTCGGTGTCGACACGCTCCCCTCTTTCCCAAAAGACAGCACCGATAGAAATCGAACGAGTCCCTTTGCATTTTCTATGAACAAATTTGAATTTCGATCGCTCGGTGCAAGCGTATCTATTTCTTGTCCTAACATTATGCTCAATACAATCATTGCCGACGCTTTTTGCCAATTCGCTGATGTTTTGGAAAAGGCGGAAGATTTTACATCAAGCCTGAACCAACTTATTCGAGATAACTTAAAAAAACACAGCCGAATTATTTTCAATGGAAATGGCTATGATGATGCCTGGGTAAGAGAGGCAAAAAAACGCGGGTTATTGAACTTAAAAAACACCGCCGAAGCACTCCCGTATTTTTTAGATACAAAAAATCGCCTTTTATTTACAAAGCACAAGGTACATACAGAGCTTGAAATGGAATCGCGTTATGAAGTACTTATGGAAAACTATTGCAAGGTATTACACATTGAAGCGCTTACGATGATTGACATGGCAAAAAAAGATATATTCCCATCGGTACTCAAATACCTTCATGAAATTGCAAACACGGTGAATGCTTTAAAAACTTCTTTGCCTCAAGCAAAGTTAAAAGGACAAAAGCGAATAGCAAAAACGCTCGCTCGCTTATTTGACCAAGCAGATGAGCAACTACAAAACTTAGAAAAAGAAGTAGATAAGACAAAAGATATAGAAGGAGTTACGAAGACAGCTACATATTATGCAGAAAAAATTATACCTGCGATGAATGCATTAAGAGAAAGTTGTGACGAAATGGAATGTCTCACTTCAAAAGAGCATTGGCCCTTTCCCAGCTACGCTGATTTACTCTTTCGAGTTTAAAAAAATGATAGAAATTATAGATATAAAAAAACACTACACAACAAAGGGGCAAGAAGCACAGGCGCTCCGTGGCATCACAACGAGGATTCAAAATGGTGAGTTTAGTGCGCTCTCTGGCCCTTCAGGTTCTGGAAAAACAACCTTGCTCAATCTCATAGGCTGCCTCGATTCGGCGAGTTCGGGTTCTATTTTTCTCGATGGAAAAAATCTAGTCTCTCTTACAAAACAAGAAACAATAAAAATACGCCAATCTAAAATAGGCTTTATTTTTCAAAGTTATAATCTCATCCCCGTCTTATCGGCCTATGAAAATGTTGCACTCGCTCTTGAAGTTCAAAATATGTTTTCAAAAGCAGAAATAAAGCATCTCGTTTATGAAATGCTAAAAAATGTTGGGCTCGAAGGTTATGAAAAAAGAAAACCAAGCCAGCTTTCTGGAGGACAGCAACAAAGAGTTTCTGTTGCAAGAGCCCTCGTAAAAAAACCACAGATAGTTTTAGCGGATGAACCAACCGCAAACCTCGACTCAAAAAATGCTGAAACTATTTTACACCTCATGAAAGAACATAATGAAAAGCAAAAAACAACCTTTCTTTTTTCAACCCATGACGAGCTTGTTCTCTCTTTTGTAAACAGAAAACTTTCCTTACGCGACGGCTTGCTTATCGCTGACAGTAAAGATCAAACTAACGGCGAATAAAATCAACGAAAAAGTTTGCATACTCATCTTGAATTGTTGTCACTAAGGATTGTATTGCTCGCTCTTTTGCACCTGCTTCATGAACATGTCCCTCTCGTTTATTGTCAGAATAAGGCAATAAAATTTTTGTTGTTTTTTTATCTACTAAATTTGCAGAAAAAATATAGCGTATATAAACATTTCGTTCAGATGGTACGTCAACAAAACTCACTGCTGCATCTAAAAAATAATTTGCATTTGAAGTTCCAATATAGGTTTTAAATCCGTATTTTGCGAGCATTGTCGACAAGGCAAGCCCAATTCTGCCATCATCATCTCCAACAACTGAAATATCTATGGCTATGGCTTCTGCAACCGCATATGAAAATTCCTTAACCGATACAATCGAGCCGTAGCGAAATGTATTTCTCTGAGCTGTTTTTGCATCCATCGCATATAAAATATCTATATACTGTTCATTTTCTTCGGCTAAAGACAGGGCTTGTAAGGCAAGGCTAAAAGAAGAAAATTGCCCGAGAGAATTTTTTGCTACAGAAATTTTCTCCATTATTTCGTTTTCATTTTCACCCATTTTTCTTACATAGTACTCTGCGGCTTCTTGTTTATCTACATAGGCAAGGGCATAGACTATATCGTTTTTATCCCACCAAAATTCAGCAATTTTTACACCGACAAGGGCATCAACAACAGCATAGGTTTCAATAATTTCATCAACCGTCGATTGATTAGAAGAGTCACCTGTAGAACTTACCGCATCCTTTTCAGTTGTAACCAATGTCGATGAAACGTTTTGTTTTATTATACGTGCAATGGAAGCGATAGCAGCATTCTCAGCCTCACTCGTAGATTTGCCTGAACCAACAGCGCTTAAATAGCGCGATGACGGGAAACTTGTTTGAGTGTTTTTCACCCAATCTGGTTGTTTTGTGCTTGTATTGATATTTTGAGTGATAACTATTTCGGGTTCGTCAAACTGGCTCGGCTTTAATGCTCCTCCTCCCGGTAAAGATTCTGGAATATCTGCTATGCCAATACCCTCCCCCATTTCGTCCATAAAGCCTTTGTTTGCAGCGTCTCGTGCTTTTTGTGCAGCTTCACTTTTCTCTGCTTCATCTGAAAGATCTACAGCAGATGTACTCACGCAAGAGAAAAAAACGAAAAGGAAAAAAATCACACATGTTAAAAAAAGTCCCCGACGCAGCTGTATTCGTATATTTTTATTTCGTCTTTTTATTGTAAGCATATGCCCTCCACTAAATTGATAGTATTTCTTTTCAATTCAAAGCCCTGTATTGTTTCAAGCCAAATAGTTCCGCCCCAAGCATCTTTGTATTGTATCTGCACTGTATATCTTCCTGGCGCTAAATGTATGCCCCCAACCGAAGCCTTTGCAGGGAAATAACGTGAGGTTCGCAAATCAGCAACTTCGGTTAGCTCGTTCGATACGAGAGAAACAATACTCAAGAGCCCTAGTATGCCACTTGCATCACCGTTTTGATCAACGCGACTTGCGGCATCCAAAACGTTGGTAGTCATGGACTTTGCAATAGAACGCGCAATCGCCTTAAAATAAAGTAGGTCCTGTTTTTGTCTAAAAGTATCATAGGCAATTGAATCAATCGACTCGAGGGGGTCTAAGCGAAATTGATGTTTTTCTCCCGTATCTTCATTTTC
>JAAZLA010000199.1 GCA_012799545.1 Treponema sp. | reverse complement strand
TAGTATAACATAAAAATACGTTTTGTTCAGTAAGTAAAGAAAATAAATATAATGCCGATACTTCTTTATAGATTGCTAACTATAAGAATGGCTACAGTAAGATATATGTATAAAGGAGAAAAGTATATGCTAAAACCAATGCGACCTGTAATTAAGGTAATAGAGGAGAATTGTGTTAACTGCCATCGTTGTATAGCGGTTTGCCCTGCAAAAATGTGCAATGACGGCTCAGGGGACTATGTAGAACTTCACAGTGACTTATGTCTTGGCTGTGGCGCTTGTATCGAAGCTTGTACCCATGGGGCTCGTATAGGTATAGATGATGCGGAAGTTTTTTTTGAAGCTTTAGCTAAAAAAGAAAAAATTGTTGCCATTGTTGCTCCAGCTGCCGCGGCAAGTTTTAACGGGAAGATACTGCAGCTAAATGGCTGGCTTGAATCGCTAGGAGTGGAAGGTTTTTTTGATGTAAGTTTTGGTGCGGAACTAACTGTTAAATCCTATCTTGAATATAAAAAAGATGCAAATCCCAGTTGCATTATAGCACAACCTTGTCCTACCCTCGTCAGCTTTGTTGAAATCTATCGACCCGAGCTTATTCCCCTTCTTGCTCCCTGCGACAGTCCCATGGCTCATGTTATGAAGATGATAAAAGAGTTTTACCCGAAGTTTAAAAATCATAAGATTCTTGTGGTTTCTCCCTGCTTTTCAAAAAAACGTGAGTTTGATGATATAGGGCTTGGGGATTATAACGTCGCCTTTACTTCGTTTGAAAAATATATAAAAGACCATGATGTAAAAATATCTGATTATCCAGAGAGAGATTTTGATTCTCCCATGGCAGAGCGAGCAGTTTTATTTTCAACACCGGGTGGGCTTATGAGAACAGCAGGTCGGGAAGTTCCAGGAATATTTGAAAAAACGCGGAAGATTGAAGGGCATCCACAAGTCTATCATTATTTAGCTCATTTAGGAGATGCAATAGAAAAAAAAGAAGCGCCTATTTATGAACTCGTTGACTGCTTAAATTGTGAGATGGGTTGTAACGGTGGACCGGGAACATCAAATAAGGGGAAACACCCTGATATCGTAGAAGGTATGATTGAACGGCGAAGTGAGGAATATAAAGAAAAAATACGCTCAAAAGCCTTGTTAAAAAATCCAAAACGTGCTCAAAAGAAATTTAATGCTGTTCTGAACAAATACTGGAGAAAAGGTTTGTATGACAGGACTTACGTAGATCGTTCTGGGGTTTTTAAGGATATGGTTCGTAATCCTTCAAATGCTGAAATTGAACGCGTGTATAAAGATATGCATAAAACAAAGCCTCAGGATATTTTAAACTGCGGTGCTTGTGGATATAATAGCTGTGAGCAGATGGCCGTTGCAATAGTGAATGGTTTAAATAGAGCTGAGAACTGTAGACATTATATGTCCGTTGAAGTTGCAATGCTTCATGATAGCCATAAACAGGAAATCAATGAAGTAATACAATCTATTTCAGGTGAAAGTATAAAACGCTTAGAACAAAACATGAAAGATATTTCATTTTTAGCTGACGGCTCGACTGAAATGGCAAACTTTGTCGTAGAGTCTTCTGCTGCAATTCAACAAATGGTTGCAAATGTTGATTCAATAAATAGAATCCTAGGAGATAATGCAAGTGCTGTTCTTGAACTAGAAGAAGCAGCAAAGTCGGGCGGAGAAGGGCTAGATATGATTGTTTCGCTCATAGAACAAATTTCAAATCAATCTGAAGGGATGATAGAGGCGAGTGCTGTTATACAACAAATAGCGAGTCAGACAAATCTTTTGGCAATGAATGCGGCGATTGAAGCAGCTCATGCTGGAAACTATGGTAAAGGCTTTGCAGTTGTAGCTGATGAAATTCGAAAACTGGCAGAAAATGCTGGAAGTCAAGCTTCATCTATTTCAAGGGTGCTCGATCAACTAAAAACCTTAATAGATGAGGTCTCTGGCTCATCAGAGGAAGCTTTAAAAAAGTTTGGGCAAGTGCTTAATTTAAGTGAGGCTGTGCGAAATCAAGGGCTTGTTATAAAGCAAGCTGCAGATGAACAAAGTGTTGGTGGACAGCAAGTTCTTGACGCCCTTACGCAAGTAAATGAGCTGACGACCCATGTAAAAGATCAAGCTGTTGCTTTGTTGAGTTCAAGCCAAGTCTTACTAGAGGATATTTCAAGCCTTGCAAAGATGGAGGAATATACCGCGGCAGAGGTAATACAATAAAAATTGTAAAAC
>JAAZLA010000198.1 GCA_012799545.1 Treponema sp. | reverse complement strand
TTTGTAAGCCAATACCTCAAGGGATAGATAGCCTCATCTGTAAGAATAAAAGCAAGGACTTCTGCATCTATTTTTGCTGGAATAATAGCGATATCGCGGATATTTGATTGTGGTGTATATAAAAAAATAGCATCTTCTATTTCCATTCGTTTCCAATACCGTAAATATAGGGCATTGTCTCTAACCAAGGGGACTATGTTAAGATTTTTTTCCTGTGCATAAAAACCATCGTAATACCACTGATAATAGCTTTTGAGAACATGTAAAATAGTTTCATCAAAGTCCAAATCCTGTGAAATAGCCTCATCGCTATCTATCGAGCGAGAAGAAGCAGTGGAAAGTTCGAGATTTTTCTTTTTGGGAATGGCAATCACCCGAGATGCATCTTCCCAAAAACTATAGGAAACGGCCTCTGCTGTATTTTCCTCTGCCCAAAAAAAGGATGCAGACAGAATGAGAATAGAAAAAAGAAGTGGAAACTGTAAGATTTTTTTCATTTACCTTAGTATCGGCAGATTTCTCATGACAAAACATTTCTTTTTTTGTATGATATGCCATTATCCAAAAAAAATAAAAACAGAGGAGCAGTTATGAATTTGAAAAACAAAAAATGGATATCTGTATCTATCGTAGTGCTTGCCTCAGCACTACTTTGCATGGGAGCCTTCGCTCGAGGAAAAAAGGAAGGGGAAAACAAGGCCCTATCTCGCATCGTGTCCCTTAGTCCAGCTGGAACCGAAACGCTTTTTGCACTTGGTCTCGGAGATTTGCTCGTTGCACGAACAGATTTTTGTAATTATCCACCAGAAGCACTCAGTGTAAATAGCCTCGGCGGTTTTGATGGGAAAACCTTTAGCCTTGAGTCAGTTCTCGCCTTTAATCCCGACCTTGTCTATCTCGACGTAACAATGCACGGACACTTAACAGATAATTTGCAAAACCTTGGTATACAGGTTTTTGAAACCAATATCGCAAGTCTTGATGATATTTACAAAGAAATACGAGAACTCGCGCTCTTATTTGATATAAAACAAAGAGCTGAAGAGCTTATCACCACGATACAAAGGGCCTATACTCCCATGCCCCTTGCCGATATGCAAACAATATCGCTTGATACGGAAAACGAGTATGCAAAGGTATACTGGGAAGTGTGGAATGCCCCCTATATGAGTGTGGGAAGCAGCTCTTTTATTAACGATGTTATTCGTGAAGCCGGTGCTATAAATATTTTTTCAGATATTGCAGCTGCCTATCCAGTGGTAAGTGAGGAGAGCATCATTGCACGAAACCCTTCCCTCATCCTGCTTCCAGCTGACTCACCTGAAAACTGGGAAAGTCTATCCAAAAGAACTGGTTGGCAGTCCATCGATGCTATTCAAAACAAAAAAGTAATCAAAATCGATGGCGACCTTATTTCACGACCGGGTCCCCGAATTGGGGAAGCGATTCGCGCTGTGCAAGAAGCACTCCAGTAAAATAAAATGAAAAAACCACAAAGGGCGAATTTTAGCTTCTATCTGGCTATACTCACTTTGAGCCTCATAGTTCTCCTGCTTTTTTTTCTCTCCCTCATCCTCGGTTCAGAGCCTATTTCCCTTGGGAAAATAGCCACAGCATTTAAGGAAAAAGATTATTCTTCCTTTGTTCTCACAATCATTCTAAAAATTCGCCTCCCTCGAAGCATCTTAGCCCTCCTTTCAGGAGCGCTTCTTGCTGCGAGCGGAACAGTTTTCCAAGGCTACTTTCGTAACCCGCTCGCCGACCCCGGTCTCATCGGGGTTTCGGCAGGGGCTACCCTCGGCGCCGTTATTTTTTCAAGCCTTTCACTTTTTATCCCCATCGGTGCTTTTTTTGGGGGACTTATGGCAGCAAGCTTTGTTTACCTTATTGCGGGAGGAAGCAAAACAAGCACAGACTCCTCGCGCTTGCTCCTCTCAGGAACAGCCTTGGGAGTCCT
>JAAZLA010000197.1 GCA_012799545.1 Treponema sp. | reverse complement strand
TTCTAAGGGTAATACTTCGACAAGCTTGGTCTAGAAAAAAAGCTTGTCCATCAGGGTCGGGGATATTCTGCTTTATTTTTTCGATATCGGGATAAAGGGGAACAGCATTATCGCTTTTAAAATACACTAATTTTTCATACACTACTTTTTTTGCTGCTTTTTTTACGATCGCATTAAAAGTTGCATTCTCCTTCATGCGTTTAAGATTATGAGTCCATAGCGCTTCGTTCAATTGCGGACAGGTTGATGAGATAATTATATCGTTTCCTGCTTCGATAGCAAGTTGAAAGGCTCGTGATAGACTTCCCGCATAGGTAGTTGCGCCGTTCATCATCATATCATCGGTGATAATTAAACCGGTATAACCGAGTTCCTCTCGCAAAAGCTTGTTCAAAAAATACGGCGACAATGACGCAGGTTCGTTTGACTTTGTTATTTCAGGAAAGCTCAAGTGTCCAGACATAATAGCCGGTACTTTGTTTGATATGAGAAGTTTGAAGGGCACGAGTTCTCTTTCGAGAAGGACTTCTTTTGAAATGTTAATTTTGGGAAGATAGCCGTGGGAGTCGTCGCTTGTATCGCCATGACCGGGATAGTGTTTTGCGGTGGGGATAATACCTGCGTCGATGCTTCCCTGGCAAAAGGCTTGTCCCAAAATAGCTGAATGCTGGGCATCTTCTCCAAAGGAGCGCGGCCCAATCACAGAAGAGTCTTTATTTGTGTATAAGTCAATTGTTGGCGCAAAATTCATATTTATGCCAAGGGCGCGCAATTCTCTCGAAATATAGTAGCCCGAAAGATAAGCGTCGATGGGCAAGCCTCCCGCACCAATGGCTAGATTTCCAGGCGTGTCGCTTGTGTCGCCTTTTATATGACGAATCCAGCCACCCTCTTGGTCTGTTGCAACAAAGAGGGGGATTTTAAGGCGGTTTTTTTGGGAAAGTTCTTGTGTTTGTGTTACGGCACGCGCAACAGATTCAATATTGTCTGTATTCCAACCAAAAACTTTTACGCTACCAAGAGCACGTTCTCGTATCCAACTTAAAAGGAGGGGGGAGGGCTCACTTCCTGCCCAGCCAAACATAAAAATCTGTGCCAAAAGTTCCTCATCTGTCATGCGTATGACGAGGAGTTCAGCAAGTTTTTCGTGTTCTATCTCTGACCAAAAGGTAATTTCTTCTGTTATGATCTGTGTTTCTTGATTTATAGAAATAGTACTCGCGATGAGAAAAAAAGAGCTGAGTAAAAGAAGGCTTAAAAGGCTTTTTTTAAGCAAGGACATTTAGCAACACATCTCCCCGAGTTCATCTCTAATGTATTTCCCTGCACAATGCGCTGCGATAGCACCATCGGACGCTGCGGTGATGAGCTGTCGAAATGGTTTTGAGCGAATATCACCTGCGCAGTACATACCTTTTATAGCTGTTTGCATATATTCATCAGTGATAATGTGCCCGCCCTCATCTTTAGGAAGGCTATTTATCAGTTGTGTTTGAGGATCCATACCTACAAAAATAAATACACCATCGGCGGCAAGGCTCGATTTTTCTTTTGTAAGGACATCTTGGATAATAAGCTCTTGTACTACTTGGTCTCCTTTTATCTCTGTAACAATGGTATTGAACAGTACTTTTATATTTGGATTTTTTAGGACCCTATCTGCAACAGCTTTTTGTGCGCGCAACTCATCGCGTCGATGGATGAGTGTGACATCTTTCGAAAGGTTCGATAAAAAATTTGCTTCGTCGCAGGCAGAGTCGCCTCCTCCGATTACGACAATTTTTTTATTTCTAAAAAAAGGTCCGTCGCAGGTTGCACAGTAGGAAACGCCCTTTGAGTAAAACTCCTCTTCTCCTGGAATTCCAAGTTTACGATGTGTTGCACCCGTCGTTATGAGGAGGGCATGGCTTGTTATTGTTTTATCTTTTGATTTTACATAAAAGACATCATCTTTTTTATCTATAGAGCTTATTTCCATCTTTTCTATTGTGGCGCCAAAGGTCGTTGCTTGATTTTTCATATTTTCTATAAAAGTGCCACCAGAAACCGCTGGCCAGAGTCCAGGGTAGTTTTCTAACTGATAAATAAAAAGGGCTTGTCCGCCGCAGAGGTCAGATTCGATGACAAGGGTTCGCATAAAAGAGCGAGCTGCGTATTGTGCTGCAGCAAGACCTGCGGTTCCAGCGCCTATAATTATAAAATCCCAATCAACTTTTTTCATACCTAGCCTCCTTGTTTTTGTATGAGTATGATTCGTCATGGCCTGCCATAGCG
>JAAZLA010000196.1 GCA_012799545.1 Treponema sp. | reverse complement strand
TTTTCAGAATCGATAGATACAGAAGCCCTATCTAAAAGGGCTTGGTAGATGGAGCCTGCAATTGCTTGCAATTCTACAGGGAAGCAGCTTTCTTTTTGAAAAATATTTATACCGATACCGACAATGACTTGGGAAAGTCCTTTTTCTTGTGTAGAAAAACTCGCCTCGGTTAATATTCCTGCTATTTTCTTTGTCCCGATAAAAACATCGTTAACCCACTTTATTTTTGCATCGATATTCCAAATGCTTTTTATACTTCGTACAAGTGCAAGGCTTACATAGGGCGTTATAAGTGGGACAGGAAGATTGTCTGTGTTTAAAATAAAGGAAATATAGAGCCCCTCATCTGTGTTTGATGCAAAGCTGCGTCCCAAGCGTCCCCTTCCAGCATTTTGTTTTTCCGCGATGATAATGCTTCCATGACTTTCGAGGGGATTTTCTTTTAGAAATTGTTTTGCATAGGAGTTAGTAGAGTCTAGCTCTGGAAAAATATGGATTTTTGGCGTAATTTCTAGGGGAGAAAATGCTTGATAGTGTTTTTCAATTTCGTTTTTATTGAGCGCTTTTATTTTTTGCATAGTATCCAATTTAGAAAAATGGTTCTAATTGTTGAGAATTGCATTTATTTCATCAATTTTTTCTGTCGAGGTTAAGATAAAAAGAATATCCTGTGCTTTTATGCAAACATTGCCCTTTGGTAATACAATTTTTCCATCACGAATGATAGAAGAAATAAGTACATCTTGTCCAAGGTCAAGTTTTGATATCTTTGTGTTTATACTCTGTGCATCATCATCTATGTGAATTTCAAACATTTCGACATCGGTTTCTTGGGTTGAGTGAAGTTCAACAACATAGGGCGTTGTCTGTCTTTTTGGTATGGTAAAATTGAATGCTTTTGAAAGCAAGCCTAGGGTTGAACCTTGCAGGAGACAGGAGATAAAAACAGCAAAAAAGATAATGTCAAAGATATAGCCATTTTCATCGAGGCCGTAAGCTGCTGGATAGGTTGCTAAAACGATGGGAACCGCTCCCTTTATACCGCCCCAAATGATAAAGAGCTTTTCTTTAAAATTGTACTTAAAGGGTATAGTGCAAAGAAAAACAGCGATGGGGCGAGCAATAAAAATGAGGACGAGAACAACGATAACTCCTTCTTTCCAAATATAAATAAAACGGCTAGGAAAAGAGAGAAGCCCGAGGATTAAGAAAAGTCCCACGTTGCACATGGATGCGATGCTTTCAAGGAAGTTAGAGACGCCCTGTTTTGCTGCGTAGTTTGCATTTCCAAGCCAATAACCCATAAAAAAGACCGCAATGATTCCGTTTGCTTTGCAAAGCACCGCTAAGCCGTAGCAAAAAAGAATTTGCCCGATGATGAGGACATTGTAATTGCCACGGTTGTCTGAGTTAAATTTATTGAAAACAAAGATTGTGACTATGTGTACGAGGTAGCCGATGGCAACTCCGCCTAAAAACTGCCAGGTAAGTGAAATGATGATGGTTAGGGGAGATTTTATTCCTTCTGTTAAAAGTTGGATAAAGGTTACTGTAAGGAGAATTGCCATGGGGTCATTTGCAGCAGATTCGACATTAATCGTTGTGGCAAGTTTGGGATTTATGGGGTTTTCTTTTGTAACCATAAAAACAGCGGCTGCATCGGTAGATGAAATAATAGAAGCAATTAAAAAAGAGGTTAGAAAATCAAGTTTTAATACAAAGTAAATAAAAAGACCAAGTGCCAGGGCTGTAAGCATTACGCCGAGAGTTGCAAGGGTGAGGGAAGGACCAGCTGTTTTATGAAAGTTTTTTCTTGTTACCCGAAAACCGCCTTCAAAGATGATAAAAATAAGCAAAATATCGGTGA
>JAAZLA010000033.1 GCA_012799545.1 Treponema sp. | reverse complement strand
TTTTACGTCCATGTAAAATGAACTATACAGTTTTGGTGTAGGAATATATGGGGAGAACCAAAACTGTCGGCTTATTGAGGTGCGACGTCCTGTCGCACAATTATCGGGCAACCCGGATTCGAACCGGGGACCCCAAGTCCCCCAGACTTGTACGCTAACCAACTGCGCTATTGCCCGAAATACGTAGTGGATACGTATAGCAGCCATACTAGCAAAATAGAGCTGTCTTGTCAATTGTTGATGCTTTTTATAGCTTATCGATTAGATCCATATAAAATATAAGTTTGTTGTAAATTTTTTCCCTCTATAATAATTTATTAAATAAAAAAACACAAAAATGTAAGAAATCTATGAAAATTTTCTTGACAGCTAGTATTTATGTGCTATAATCAAGAAAAGCTTTTCTTGAGGTGTTAATTATGAATATAAAAGATATTGCAAAAATGGCAGGGGTCTCTATTTCTACTGTTTCGCGGGTTATAAATGGAACAGCCTATGTTTCGCCAGAAACAAAGGAACGGGTAGAAGAGATATTAAAAGATACAGGGTACCGTCCCAATTCGCTTGCAAAAGAGTTACAACAAAATAAAACAAATACCATTGGCGTTATCTTGCCACGTATTGACTTAGGAACCTTTGCCAATATGTTTTCGGGTGTAATGGAAGTTTTAACTGCTAACAATTATAACATTCTTTTGTCAAATACTGGTGGTTTAGCTTCTGAAGATATTCGCTACTTAAATTTATTAAATGAAAAAAGAGTGGATGGAATTTTATTTTTTGCAACGGGATTTATTAAAGAACACCAAGAAGTTATATCAAAATTACGGATGCCTCTTGTAATCGTTGGTCAATCAGGAAGCTTTGTAAATCGACAAGCTATTTTCCTTGATAGTTTTGCTGCTGCAAAGGCAATGGTAAACTATCTTATTTCTCTTGGGCACACTCGTATTGCTTGCATCGCAGTAGATGATTATGATGAAAATATTGGCTTACAGAGAAAGCAGGGGTATATTGCAGCCCTTAAAGAGCATAATATTCCTATTGATTACGACCTTATAGTAATAGGTGATTTTGAATATGACTCAGGGAAAAGAGGGGCAGAGGCTTTATTGTCCAATAAAGCAAAGATACCAACTGCTATTTTTTGTATTACTGATAGATTGGCGGTTTCCGCGAGTGCTGCAGTTTTGCAAGCAGGATATAAAATTCCGGATGATATTTCTATTGCTTGTATTGATGATCCGCCGCTTCTTTCATTCACTTATCCCCCATTAACAACAATGCGTTTTGATTACTTAGAAATGGGAAGGAGAGCATCAAAAATGCTTATAGATGGTATAGATAGTGGGGTTGAAGAAAAAGAACAGGTTGCAATGCCATATACTCTCGAAGTTCGGCAAAGCACTAATAAAAATATACATGGTTAAACATAAGTAGGAGGAAAAATGAATTATGAATATAATAACAAGAATTCCTTCTGAAATCGTGCTATAATTAGCACTCTTATTATTTATTTGCTGCTACGAGTGTCGTATACAAAATTTATTTGAAAGGAAAAAGGTGCTATATGAAATTAAATAATTTTATCGATCATACAATATTAAAAGCTACTGCGACAAAAGAAGATATTTTACAGCTCTGTGAAGAGGCAAAAAAATATCAATTTTTTTCTGTCTGTGTAAACTCGTCTTGGGTTTCCTTAGCGAAAGAAGTCTTAAGCGGATCTGATGTGAAGATCTGTGCTGTCGTTGGCTTTCCACTCGGTGCTATGTCTACAGAGGCCAAAATTTTTGAAGCAGAAAGAGCTATTCTTGCAGGTGCTGATGAAATAGACATGGTCATAAATATCGGTTATTTATTGTCTGGTATGAGTGAAGCAGTAAAAGAAGAAATTGCTGGCATTAAAAAAACAATTGGCAATAAAATTTTAAAAGTAATAATAGAGACCTGTTACTTAACAGATGATGAGAAAAAACTGGCATGTGAACTTGCTGTTTTAGCACGAGCTGATTTTGTAAAAACTTCCACAGGTTTTGGAACTGGTGGTGCAAGTTTAGAAGATACCGCTCTCATGCTAGAAACAGTCAAAGATAAAGCCTATGTAAAGGCCTCTGGAGGAGTGAGGGATCGCGAGGCTGCTGAAGCTTATATAAAACAGGGTGTTATGAGATTGGGAACAAGCAATGGAATTGCAATAATCGAAGCTGAGTAAAATTTGGAGGATATATGTATTTACCACAAGAAACAATTCGAAGAAAACGAGACAAAGAAGTATTGACTCAAGATGAGATACAATCTTTTATTCGCGGTGTAACTGACAACTCTATTTCAGAAGCACAAATTTCGGCTTTAACTATGGCGATTTATTTAAATGGTTTGAGCAAAGAAGAGTGTGTTCATTTAACACTTGCTATGCGCGACTCTGGTGATATTATGCAATGGAAGCATTTAGACTTACCTGGTCCAATTATAGATAAGCACTCTACTGGGGGAGTAGGGGACACTGTTTCTCTGATGCTCGGTCCTCTCTTTGCTGCCTGTGGTGGTTTTAATCCCATGATTTCAGGCAGAGGTCTCGGGCATACCGGTGGAACACTCGATAAACTTGCATCTATTCCTGGTTATAATCCCTTTCCTACAAATGAACAATTGACGGAAGCTGTAAAAATTGCAGGAACAGCAATTATAGGGCAAACAGGAAACCTCGCTCCAGCTGACAAACGTATTTATGCGGCGCGAGATGTAACCGCAACGGTTGAGTCCATTCCACTTATTACCGCATCCATCCTTTCAAAAAAACTCGCTGGTGGTCTTGATTATCTTGTCATGGACGTAAAAACCGGTTCTGGCGCCTTTATGCCGACACCTGCACTATCTGAAGAACTCGCACGTTCCATCGTTTCGGTCGGTTCGGGAGCTGGTTTAGGGCTTTCTGCTCTTTTAACCGATATGAATCAGTCGCTTGCGCCCGCGGCAGGAAATGCGGTTGAAGTACAATGTGCCATCGATTACCTTACAGGGAAGGCAAAGCCATCTCGCCTCCACGAGGTTACTATCGAGCTTTGTGCAGAAGGCTTACTTGCTTCAGGGCTTGCAAAGGATTTAGATGATGCTCGAAAAAAACTCAATGCAAGCCTTGACTCAGGTCTTGCAGCAGAAAAATTTGCTAAAATGGTGCATATCCTCGGTGGCCCAAGCGATATTTTGGAAAATCCTAAAAAATATTTGGCACAGGCGCCTGTGAAAATTCCTGTAAAAGCAGAAAAAAATGGCTATATCTCTCGATTTGATACGCGAGATATTGGTCTTGCTGTTGTTGCACTGGGTGGTGGACGCTTACGAAGCGATCAAGTTATAGATCCAGCAGTTGGTTTAACAGATATAGTTGAGCTTGGGCAAGAAGTTGTTCAAGGCGAAGATTTAATGATGATTCATGCGCAAAGTGAAAAAGATGCAGAAATTGCTCTCAAAATGATACAAAAGGCCTGTTATATACACGACGAAAAACCTAGGGCTTTACCGCTTATACCAAAGCGTATTAGCGTTCAAGACCTATAGAAGTGTTTTTTTACTTGGCAACTTTGGAAACAAATAAAAGGAATGGTGGTAAAATGAAAGATAGAGATACTGCTGACTTAGAAAAATTGATAAAAGAAGCTATAGAGGCACGAAAAAAAGCCTATGTACCGTACTCTAAGTTTCTCGTTGGTGCAGCTTTGGAAACAAAGGACGGAAAAATCTACCATGGATGCAATATAGAAAATGCATCCTACAGTTTAACGAACTGCGCAGAACGAACTGCTTTTTTTGCTGCGATTGCTGACGGCTATACCCGAGGTGATTTTAAACGTCTTGCTGTCGTGGGTCAAACAGAGGGTCCCATATCTCCCTGCGGAGCATGCCGACAGGTTATAGATGAATTGGGCGGTCCTGATTTAGAAATAATTCTAACAAACCTAGATGGTGTAGTAGAAGTAACAGAGATAAAAAAATTATTGCCAGGAGCTTTTTCCGATCAAGATTTGTAAAAATAGAAGTTCTAGGCGGTGATAGCTTTTTTTTGAGAAACTGTTGATTTTGTAAGATAGCCTGTTCGCAAACAACTTTCGAATAAATCTCGTGAAAGAAAATCAGTACTTATATCTTCAAAACCATCTCGATCTCGAATTATTTTAACGATATAGCCTTCATTAATTTCTTCCATAATTCTAATACAATCTTGTGAATTACCGTGTCCTTTTAATACATAGGTTTCCATACTGAACCTCCCATCAAATAGTCTTATAGCTGGCTTTAAATTTTTTTTCTTTTCCCAAAGGACTATAAAACGTAAAATGTTTTAGTAGTCACGTATTGTAAGTATCGGATTTTTGTACAATATGCTTAGACTTTTTATTTTTTTTGTTTTATACTTTCTCTATGAGATATTGCGATGCACATATTCACCTAGCACAGTTGTCTGTACTTCCCGACATGAGTGAAAATCTTTTTTGCTCTGCGAGTCATAGTGTAGGGGAATGGGAAAAAAATGCTGCATTGCAAAAAAAATACCCAAGCCATGTCTATACAAGTTTTGGACTTCATCCACAAAATCCCGATGAAAAACTGCTTCCTTTTCTAGAAAATCTCTTAGGTTCTCCTCAGCCACCAGATATTATCGGGGAGATTGGTTTTGATTTATTTAATGAAAAATATAAGGCAAGTGAAAAAAAACAAGATGCAGTTTGGCAAGTTTGTTTAGATCTTGCAATATTCTATAAAAAACCTATTTTAGTGCATACGAGAAAAGCAATGCACAAAATATTTAATTCTATTCCGGCTCTTAAAAAAATTCCTGCAGTTATTTTTCATTCCTATCCAGGTTCTTTTATAGAAGCCGAGTCGCTTTTAAAAAAAGGTGTACATGCTTTTTTTTCTTTTGGAAAACCACTATTAAATGGCCATAAAAATGCGCTTTCTTCTGCTGCAAAATTGGGCTTAGATTGTATTCTTTTAGAAACGGATGCACCTTATCAAACTCTGAAGGGTGAAAAAGAAACAAGACCAGAAGATATACGACGCGTGTATGAAAAACTTGCAAATCTTCGCGATATACCGATTGCAGTTTTAGCAAGGCAGATTGAAAAAAACTTTAAGACTCTTTTAGAAATTGCATAATTTCAGCGCAAGTTTTTGTATATAGAGCATCGAGGTGAATGATTTCTGTTTCGAGCCTTTCTATATCTTCTGCAAGAAGCAGTTTTTCAAAATCTCGCAAGCTATCGTATAAGCGTTCCGCTCCAATGGTTCCAGATACACCTTTGAGTTTATGTATTATTCGTTTTAATTGTGCAAAATTTTTTTTTGCGAGATATTCTTGTAAGCTTTTTTTTGAAAACTCATTGAGGTAATCAAAATCGCTGAGTAGCTCCTTGTATAAATCAAGGTCATCGCCAAAACGGCTTAAAGCTTCTTCTATGTGCAATAATTTCGGTTTTACTTCCATAAAATTGTATACTCTTTTTCCCCGATACATACACAGAAACTGTGTAAACAATAAAGATGAATTTTATTTTGTTCAATTGTAGATTATTTTCAATAAACTATCTATACTAGTTGTATGAAAAAACATATTTTAGTATTGCAAGTGCTTGTTATCGCTTTGTCATTTTGTTTTACCTTACTGAATCTTTCGTTTTATGCAGATATTTCTGCCCTTGCCTTTCTACCAAGCCTTATTTTTTCTTTATTGCTTGCGTATTTAGGGATCGTTTTGTTTTCACAAAGAAAAAGCCTTCCTCTCTCAGTTATTAGAAAGCTTTACGAGTATACTCCCTTCGTGCTTTTATTAACCTTTATTTTGCGTCGTGCAGGGAATAATGATACTTCGTATGCACTTGACCTTATTGCGGTGCTTGTATGGGTAGCGGTAACTATTTTTTCAAATGTTTTTATGTATCTGAGCAACCCAAAGCGTTTTTATATCAATAATCCAGATTTTACCGAGCCTGAAATAAAGCTCAATAAAAAGGGTAAAAAGAAAATTTCTGTAATAGGCGAAGCAATTAGTTGGATAGACGCCTTTGTACAAGCTGCCCTCATTGTAACATTGGTAAATATCTTTGTATTTCAACTTTACGAAATACCCTCTGAATCCATGGTCCCAGAATTTCTCGTTGGCGACAGAGTTGTTGTGTTCAAAACAGCCTCTGGTCCTGTCTTTCCCTTATCTGATGTAGGTATACCAGATCTGCGTAACTATAAACGCGGCGATATTGTTGTCTTTCGTAACCCACATTATGATAATTCACGAAAAGCTGAACTTCAGAGTTTTTTATCGCAGTTAGTATTTATGTTTAGTTTTACAACGGTGAATCTAAACGTCGATGAAAACGGCGACTTAAAGGCTGATCCACTTGTAAAACGCGTTTGTGGCTTGCCCGGAGAACAAATATATCTGCTTGATGGAAAACTATACGCGCGTACAAAGGAAGAGAATGCTTTTAGAGTGGTAGAAGATGATAGCTATTGGGCAGCGTGGAACTTGCATGAGCTACCAAGTGATATAAAACCAAAAATTCAGAGGATGCCGCTTACAAACGAAGTGTATAAAACGCTTTTGGATATTGAAGCAGAGCGGCGCTCCTATGATTTAGAGGATGCAGCCCAGCAAGCTGAAGCTTTTTCTAAGCGCTTTCTTGCCTTAAAAGAACAAATAACAGGGAAAAAAACAGACTTAGATGCATCTTTTACACATTTTCTAACAAGTCCTGAAATGCATGAGTATTTTTTGTTTACACAATATGCAAGTATAACCAAAAAACTTTTGACAAAAGATGAAGGTGGAGCATGGTTTCATGCTTTTTTAACTTCATGGACAGATGTTGATCTCAGTCGCCTCGATGGCTATGAAGAAGCGATGTTTAAGCTCAATATTATGGCAAAACTTATTTTTGCAGACTTAGTTATTCGCAGTACAGAACTCATCGTTCATGATTCAAGTTTAGGAATTGCATCCTATGATGACGTTTTTATTGGCTTGTTGCAAAAAGCTGAACAATTACATACGTATATGATTCTCAACGATTCGCGAAATATGCCTGTTTTTCCCCCAACCATAGGCGATAAGGCCAATTTTCTTTCCAATGATGCCTATTTTTTAATGGGAGATAATCGTTTTAACTCTCTTGACATGCGCCATTCCTATGAGACCTATGCAAAGCCTTTAACAGAGCATGACCCTTTTTCTATGTATTATTATTCCAATATGGAGCAAAGAGAGGTTTCCAAAAAACGAATTTTAGGAACAACAAGCTTCCGTTTTTGGCCACTTTCTCGTGTTGGAATTCCCGGAAATCATTATAAGTAAGGTTTTTAGTGCCTTTTTTTTATTCTTCTTCTTATTTCTCACTTTTTTAAAAAACTTGACAACTGCAATGTATCAAGCTACACTTTGATCATGGGTAAAGAGAAAAAGAAGAAAGAAGTAGTTGAAAAAAAAGAGATAGATTTGCAAGAACAAAAGACATTAGAAGATGATGCAGAAATAATCGATTTAGAGAAAATTGATGCGGAGGAAGCGCAAGAAGTTTTTTTAATAGTAAAAATTGCCAGTACATTATACGCTTTCCAAAGTGCAAGTGTAAAAGAAATTCTTTACAATCCTAGGATCGACCCTTTGCCATTTATGCCGCCATATATTGCAGGGCTTATAAACAGACATGGAGAGCCTTTTGTTCTTTTTAATCCACATGTTTTATTGGAAAATGAAAATACAGTAAAAAATATAGTTATAATTATCGATAGTGAAGAAAAATTTGGGATACAGGTTTCTGGAGTAGAAACTTTTTTTTTAGGAAAGATATCAGAGCTAACCTATGACTCAATGTTTAGGTCTTCTTTTTTTTCTTTTTCAATTCCTTTCGATGGGCATGAAGTAAGTGTGATTAACCCTTTTTCTTTTTTAGAACTTCTCAATAAAGAAATAAAAAATACATAAGGCAGGGAAATTAAGTTGACGCGAGTATTGCTTGTAGATGATTCTGCTATTATTCGAAATATGCTCTCAAAAAGTCTTCAAAAAAACTCCCTTATATCGGTTGTGGGTGAGGCAGGAAATGGCTTAAAAGCAGTTGAGCTCGCGAAACAATTGAAACCAGACGTTATTATCATGGATGTATCTATGCCATTGATGGACGGAATTGAAGCAACAAAACGCATTATGGAAAAAACTCCTTGTGCAATTGTTATTTTTACTTCTGAAGATTCATTTGATCTTGCTTACAAAGCCTTAGAGTTTGGGGCCGTCGAAATTATTCAAAAACCAGATTTATCTATTCTAACCTCATCTTTTTACAGGGAGTTTTTTGACAAAATACATGCTATAGCAGAGGCAAATACAGGCTTTTATAATAGACCTCTCATTCAAACACAAGAAAAACTATTTGACTTTTATATTCAAGAAGGGGTCAAGAATATTGATTATGAAAAAATCGAATACGAAATCGTAGGTATTGCATCTTCAACGGGTGGCCCTCTTGCGATTCAAAAACTACTGCAAGAACTTGGTCCACAATTTCCCTTGCCTATTCTCATTGTACAGCACATAGAAAAAAACTTCGATATTCATTTTGTTTCTTGGTTGTCGCAAACAAGTCCGCTTCCGGTGCATCTTGCGCATAATGGTCAAAAGATAGAAAAAGGCCATGTCTACCTTGCTCCGGCAAATTATCACATGCTAGTTGAAGGTTCAGATTTTAATAAAGACTATTTTATAGTTCTTAATCAAGAGGCTGAAAAACATTTTTTACGGCCAGCAGCAGACCCACTTTTTTTTAGTCTAGCAAGGGTGTTCGCCAATCGTTGTATATCTATTGTTTTAACTGGTATGGGTTCCGATGGTGCTGA